>JAGDMV010000012.1 GCA_017860675.1 Chloroflexota bacterium | reverse complement strand
ACGAGGACGTGGTCGTGGCCGCCGAGGCGGGCGATCGCCCGCCGCATCGCCAGGTGCGTGGCGTGGTAGATGTTCAGCCGATCGATCTCGCCGACCGACGCGGCCCCGACCCCGATCGCCACCGCTCGCCGCCGGATCACCGCCGCCAGCCGCTCGCGCTGCGCCGCCGACAGCGTCTTGCTGTCGCGCACGCCCGGGATCCGGTGGCAGCCCGGCCGGACGATGACCGCCGCGGCGACCACCGGGCCGCACGTCGGCGCCACCCCTACCTCGTCGACCCCGGCCACGCGGGTCGAGCCTGCCCGCCACAGGGCGCGCTCGAAGCGGAGGTCAGGGACCCGGGGAGCCATCGACCAGAAGCCTACCGGAATCGAACGGCCCCGCCGCCGGGGCGGGGCCGGATGGTGACCGGCGACTCGGCCGCAGGCGACCGAGCGCGACGGGAGCGGCTCTCAGCTCGTGCGCCGCTCGCGCAGTGTGGCCGCCTTGCCGACCCGCTTGCGGAGGAAGTACAGCTTCGCCCGCCGGGCGACGCCGTGACGGACGACCTCGATCCGCTCGATCCGCGGGCTGTTGACCTTGAACGTCCGCTCCACGCCGACGCCCGACGCGATCCGCCGGACGGTGACCGAGCGGGTGATCCCGCCGCCGGTCAGGCGCAACACGGTGCCCTGACGATCTCGTCGAGCACGTTCACGGGAGGATCCTCGGGCTGGGGGCGGCGGCCGCGACGCACCGCTGGCCGCCGGCTGCTGGGCGTGGTGATCGGAGGGAAACCGCTCGGGGCGGCCGACGGCGGAGGATAGCATGTTTCCTCGCCGGCCGAGCGCGCCCAGCGGCCAACGGGAGCCACGCGCAAACCGCGCGGGTGCCGACGATCGCCCTGACGCCGGTCAGTCGCCGACCGGCCCGCCCTCGGGGCCCGCCTCGGCCCGGATCTCGGCCATGAGCCGGTCCTCCTCCGGCGACAGGTCGCGCACCGCGAGCAGGTCCGGCCGGCGCTCCAGCGTGCGGCGGAGCGACTCCTTCAGCCGCCAGCGTCGGACCGCGCCATGGTCGCCCGAGGCCAGGACGGACGGCACCGCGCGGCCGTCGAATCGAGCTGGCCGGGTGTACTGCGGGTATTCCAGGAGCCCGGTCGTGAACGACTCGTCTGCCAGCGAGGCCGGCTCGATCGCCCCCGGCAGCAGCCGCAGGATCGTGTCGCAGACGACGAGCGCCGGCAGCTCGCCGCCCGTCAGGACGTAGTCGCCGATCGACAGCTCCAGGTCGACCATCCCCCGGATCCGCTCGTCGACGCCCTCGTAGCGCGGACAGACGAGCACGAGGTGCGGGTACCGGGCCAGGTCCTCTGCCCGCGTCTGGGCAAACCGCTCCCCGGTCGGGTCGAACAGGATCACGACGCTGTCCGGCCGCCGCAGCTCGGCCAGCGCGCCGGCCACGGGCTCGGGCCGCAGGATCATCCCGGCTCCCCCGCCGTACGGCGTGTCGTCCACGCTCCGGTGGCGGCCGATGCCCCACTGGCGGAGATCGTGGACGCGGACGGCTGCGAGCCCCTCCTGCAGGATCCGCGCGGGGATGCTGGCGGCCAGCGGCCCGCGGAACATCTCGGGGAACAGGGTCAGGATGTCGATCTCGATCACGATTCCCCCTCCGGACCGGGCGACCGTCCCCGGGCCCCGCCGGCGAGGTCCAGGGTGGCCGGGTCCACGATCACCCCCGCCCCACGCGGGTCGAGGGCGGTCACGAACGGGCGAGCTGCCGGCACCTCGAACGGCCCGACGGGTCCGCCGGCCACCATCAGCACCTCGGCTCCGCCGGCACGGTAGAGGTCGACCACGGTGCCGAGCACCGCGCCCGCCGGGTCTCGGACGGTGGACCCGATCACCTCGTGCCACCAGTGCTCGTCGCCCGCCAGGACGACGGCGCGGGATACGACGGCCTCGAGGTAGGCGCCGCGCAGCGGCTCCGCTGCCGTCCGGTCGGGAACCTCGGCGAGGCGCACAACCCAGCCGGGCTCGGCCGGCCTGGCCTCGACGACCGACAGCGGCTCGTCCGACCCCTCGCGATGCAGCACCTGGCCCGGCCGGAAGCGCTCGGCCGGACGATCGGTGAGGACCTCGAGGCGGACCGCCCCGTGGACGCCGTGCAGACCGCGCACGAGGGCAACGACCAGGCGCTCGCCGGCAACGTCGCCGGCGGACCCGTGACCGGCTGGCGTGCCGGTGGGCGGCCGGCCGTCAGCGAGCTGGCGGCCGGCCGTCAGACGATCTCCAGCGTGAACGACTCGCCCTCGCGGGCGGCCGCGACCTTGAGCAGCGTGCGGAGTGCCTTGGCGACGCTGCCGTTCCGGCCGATCACCTTGCCCATGTCGTCGTCGGCGACGTGAAGCTCGATGATCGCCTGGCCGGCCTCGTGGATGACCTCGACATGGACGGCGTCGGGGTCGTCGACCAGCGATCTGGCCACGTACTCGACGAGCTGCGGTGCAGCCATCGGTCGTCCCTCCTACTTGGCCGCCGGCAGGACGCCGGCCTGGCGCAGGAGGCGGGCCACCGTGTTCGACGGGAGCGCGCCCTTCGCGAGCCAGGCCTTGGTCTTCTCCACATCGACGGCGAAGTCGACGGGGTCGGTGCGCGGGTTGTAGTGGCCGAGGATCTCGATCGAGCGACCGTCGCGCGGGCTGCGGCTGTCCGCGACGACGACGCGGTACGACGGCTGCTTCGTCGCCCCGACGCGGGTGAGACGGATTCGGGCTGCCATGCTGGACTTGGCTCCTCCCTTGGTGCACACGTGGCGATCTGGGGTGGGCGGGTGTTCGGGCGGGCCCCCGGTGCAGGCGGGCCCGCCCTGCTGCCGCTACTTCACGGTCACGACGACCCGAACGGTGTCGTTGGGGTTGCCGGCCTTGGCCACCATGGTGGCCGTGTCGAACGGCGCCAGGTACGGGGCGATCTCGGCATCGTACTTGGCCTTGGCCTCTGCCGGCAGGAGTGCGACGACGCCGTCGCGCAGGCCGGCGATGTCGACGTACAGCTCGCCCGTCCCGTCACCGCCGGCACGTGCGATCGCTGCCTGGTAGCGGTCGACCGAGGCGAGCGAGGTGGCCTCGGTCGTGTCGACGACCGCCTTCACGAAATCGATCGTGCCGATCACCAGGACCCCGCGCTGGCCGGTCAGGGCGAGCGTCACGGGGACCATGTCCGAGCCGATCTTGACAGTGTAGAGCGTGCCGTCGCCGTACGACTCCTGGCCGACGCTCAGGCCCTCGAGCCCCTGGGTGCCGGCCAGCAGCAGCAGCGAGCCGAGCTGGTCGGCGGTGCGCTTCGGGTCGGCCGGGTCGGCCGAGGTGAGGACGAGGCCCCCGCCGACGGTCGTGCCGTCGACCGTGACGGCGATGCCGAGATCCTGGGCCCAGCCGATGAGCCCGTCGACCCCGCCGACGAGGGCGAGCGCCTGGTCGACCTGGTCGGCGGTTCCGGCCGGCAGGCCCAGGCAGTCGAACTGCTTCTTCAGCTCGGTCCAGGCGCTGACGAGGGCGTCTCCGACCTGCCGGGAGCCCGCGTAGACGACCGTCGACGACGGCACGTGGACGGCGGCCTGGCTGGCGGCGTTGGCTGGCTCGAACGGGGAGGTCACCGCCGGCGCGGCCATGTCAGCTACGAGCGCATCGGCCTCGACCCGGGTCACGGCGGCGAGCCAGGCGGGCGCGGCGCCCGTTGCGCCCGTCAGGCACTGGGTCGGGACCCCGCTCTCGGCGGGCAGCGAGGAGACGAGGCCCATGGCCCAGTCGCTGAACGCCTTGGCGTCGAGATAGGCGAAAACGAGGTAGTCACCCGAGGCGGTCGACTTCGCGTCCTTGAACGCCTGCGACGAGGCGACGGCGCCCTTGCCGCCGGTGTCGAGGGCAGCCTTCACGGTCCCCACCGTGCCGACGAAGAGGACCTTGTCCTTCGTGGTCCAGGCCACCGGCACGCGGTCCATCAGGACGATCTTGAGCTCAGCGCCGGCGTAGGTCTCTGTCTTGGCCGGCTCGCCGAGCTCGCCCGCGACCCACGCCTCGGCCTTGGCGGGGTCGGTCGTGGCGGCGAGCATGAGCAGCCCGTCCTCCGGGATGCCAGTGCCCGGGCCCGTCAACCCGCCGACGCTGCCGACAGCCGACGCCTGCTCCGGCAGGACATCCGTGGTGGCGGCGAAGCCGACTTCGCCCTGGAGCCAGGGCTTGATCTCGGCCGTGTAGGAGATGTCCGCCTTCTGGAACAGCTCGTCAAAGAGCGTGTCGAGCTTCTGGTCGAGGGCGGCCTGGTCCTTGAAACCCGGGAACTTGGCCAGGAAGTCGGACAGGTTCTGGCGCTGGTCGCCGGGCAGGTCCGTGCGGACCTCGAGGTAGGCCAGCGTGCCGGGTGGCAGCCAGCCCTGGATCGACGAGGAGCTGCCCGCGCCGGTCAGGATGACCGCCCCCACGGCGGTGACGCCGACCATGATCGCCAGCACCGCCAGGGCGATCCCCCAGCGGAGGGCTCGGCGGGACCTGCCGGGCTTCGCCGGCACGACCGGCTCGGTCGGCACCGGCGGCGTCTCGGCCTGCTCGACCATCTCCGCCGGCGGCGTCCCGGCCGTCGCATCGCCCGGGGCGGGCTGCGCGCCCGTCAGCGGCTGCGTCTCGTCCATGTCGCTCCCTTCTCGCCTCGCGACGCGGCGCCTCAGCGGCGCCCGAGCAGTCCGGGCAGGCGCCGTCCGCCGCCCAGCTGCCGCATCATCTTCTGCATCTCGGTGAACTGCCTGACCAGGCGGTTGACGTCGGTCAGGCTGGTGCCCGAGCCGGCGGCGATGCGCCGGCGCCGGCTGGCGTTGAGGATCGCCGGGTCCCGGCGCTCGGCCGGCGTCATCGCCCGGATGATGGCCTCCGTCCGCTTGAGCTCGCCCCGGTCGACCGAGTCCTGGGCCTCCTTCGCGAGGCCGCCCATGCCCGGGATCATCGACACGATGTCGCCGATCGAGCCCATCTTCTTGACCTGCTGCAGCTGCTCGAGCATGTCCTCGAGGGTGAAGCTGGCCGTGCGGAGCTTCTCGCCCATCTTCTCGACCTGCTTCGCGTCGAAGGCATCCTGGGCGCGCTCGACCAGGGTGAGAACGTCGCCCATGCCCAGGATCCGGCCGGCCAGCCGGTCGGGGTGGAAGGGCTCCAGCGCGTCGGTCTTCTCGCCCGTGCCCAGGAACTTGACCGGGAGTCCGGTCACGGCGGAGATGCTCAGGGCGGCACCGCCGCGGGCGTCGCCGTCGATCTTGGTCAGCACCAGGCCGGTGAGCGGCACGGCCGCGGCGAATGCCTGGGCGACGCCGACGGCCTCCTGTCCGACCATCGCGTCGACCACGAGGAGCGTCTCGACGGGCCTGACCGCGGCGCACAGGTCGGCGACCTCGGCCATCAGCACCTCGTCGATCGAGAGGCGGCCGGCCGTGTCGAGGATCAGCGTGTCGCGCACCTCGTGCCGGGCCGCGTCGATCGCGCCCCGGCCGATCTCGGGCACGGCCGTCCCGGCGACGGCGGCGTAGACCGGGATGTCCAGGCTCCTGCCCAGCACCCGGAGCTGGTCCACGGCCGCGGGCCGGTAGGGATCGGCGGCGGCCAGCATCGGCCGTCGGCCCAGCCGGACGACGTGGCGGGCGAGCTTGGCGGCGGTGGTCGTCTTGCCGGAACCCTGCAGGCCGACGAGGACGACCACGGCCGGGCTGCCGGCGAGGTGGAAGGTCCGGTCACCGGCGGACAGGATCGCGGTGAGCTCCTCGTAGACGATCTTCACGACCTGCTGGCCGGCGTTGAGCGACTCGAGTACCTCCGCCCCGACGGCGCGTTCGCGGACCCGGGCGGTGAAATCCTTCACGACCCTGAAGTTGACGTCGGCCTCCAGCAGGGCCAGCCGCACTTCACGCATGGCCGCCTCGACATCGGCCTCCGAGACGCGCCCGCGCCCGGTCAGCGCGCCGAGCGTCCGGCGCAGGCGCTCCGAGAGAGCATCGAACATGCGGGTGGGTGGCTCCTGTCAGTCGGCGGGCGGGGGTCGCCCGGCCGGGTGGTGCGCGGGTTCTGGCGACACCATGGTGGGGCCAGTCTATCCCATGCCCCCTGCGGCGGCTGATGGGCCGTTGGTCAGGGCGCCGCACCGACGAGCGGCCGGTCCGCCAGGGAGCCACCCGCGGCGAGGACGTCGCGTCGGGCCAGGGCGAGCTCGAGCCGCAGCAGCTCCCCGGCGACGGGCATCGCCCGGCGGCCGGGCGGCATGGCCCGGCTCTCGCCTACCCGAACAGGGCCGCGACGAAGGCGTCGGGGTCGAACGGCAGCAGGTCGCCGATCTTCTCGCCCACGCCGACGAATCGGACTGGCACGGCGAGATCGTGCTCGATGGCGAAGACGATCCCGCCCTTGGCGGTCGAGTCGAGCTTGGCCAGCACGATCCCGGTCAGGCCGATCGCCTCGTGGAAGGCCCGGGCCTGGGCAAGCCCGTTCTGGCCGGTGGTCGCGTCGAGGACGAACAGCACCTCGGGCCGGACCCCCGGCAGGCGCCGGTCGATCACCCGCCGGACCTTGGCCAGCTCGTCCATCAGGTTGACCTTGGTGTGCAGGCGCCCGGCTGTGTCGGCGATGACCAGGTCGAGCCCGCGGGCCACGGCCGCGTCAAGGGCGTCGAAGACGACCGCGCCCGGGTCGGCGCCGGGGGCGTGGGCGACCACCGGCACGCCCGCCCGTTCGCCCCACAGGCGGAGCTGGTCGATGGCCGCTGCCCGGAAGGTGTCGGCCGCCGCCAGCAGGACCCGGCGACCGGCTGCCCGCTCGCGCGCGGCGAGCTTGCCGATCGAGGTCGTCTTGCCGGTCCCGTTGACTCCTACCACGAGCACCACCCCGGGCCGGCCGGAATCCGCCGGGCTGAGATCCCAGCCGGCGTCCCGGGGAGCCAGCAGCGCCGCCAGCTCGGCTCGCACCGCCGACTCCGGCCCGGCCGGGTCGTGCCGCTCCATCGCGCGGGCAACGACCTCGATGGCCAGCGTCGCGCCGACATCGCCGGCGATGAGCGTCTCCTCGACCTCCTCCCAGGTGGCGGCATCGGGCTCGCCCAGGCCAAACAGGCCGCGCAGGCGGGCGACGAACCCGCCCCGGCTGCGGGCGACCCCGGCGCCCAGGTCCGCCGGGCCGACCGGCTCGGGCTCGACCGCCCCCGCGGGTCCGCCGATGGGTTCGGGCATCGTCGTCGTGCCCTCGGCGGCCGCCTCGGCGAGAGCCGCATCGGCCGCCGCCAGCTCCGCCTCGAGCTGGGCCTCAATCTCCGCATCGGGCACGGTGGCCGCGCCGCCATCCGCCTCGGCCGGAGCCGGTCCAGCAGATTCGCCGCTCGGTCGTCGTCGCCAGAACATCGTGCCTCCGCGTCCTCAGCCGATCCCAGGTGCCGTGGGAGGCCCCGTCGGCTCGTTCCGGGCCGTCGCCGACGGCTCGCCCCCGGCGGCCTCGGCGAGCGCTACCGCATCCTCGAGCCGGAGGCTGATCACCCGGCTCACGGCGTCATCATCGAGCGTCACCCCGTAGAGGGCATCCGCCGCCTCGATCGTGCCCCGGTTGTGGGTGATGACGATGAACTGCGTCCGCTCGGCAAGCCCCCGCAGGCTGTCGACGAAGCGGCCGATGTTGGCCTCGTCGAGCGCCGCATCTACCTCGTCGAGAACGCAGAACGGGACGGGCCGAACCTCGAGCATCGAGAACAGCAATGCGACGGCGGTCAGCGCCCGCTCGCCACCCGACAGCGTTGCCAGCGGTTGCGCCTTCTTGCCCGGCGGGCGGGCGACGATCTCCACCCCGGTGACGGCCAGGTCGCCTGGCTCGGTCAGCGAGAGGCGAGCGAACCCGCCGCCGAAGAGCTCGCGGAAGCGGCGGTCGAAGGCCGCCTCCAGCGCCTCGAACGTGGCCCGGAACTGGCGGGCGATCAGGCCGTTGAGCTCGACGACGAGAGCCCGGGTGCGCTCGATCGCCGTGACCAGGTCGTTACGCTGTGTCTCCAGGTCGGCCAGGCGATCACGGAGGGCCGCATGCTCCTCGGCCGCGTACGGGTTGGCGGCCCCCATCTCGTGCAACCGGCGCCGCAGGCTCCCGAGCCGGGCGGGCGTGGGTGCGATCGCTTCGGGCCGCAGCGCCGCCCAGCGCTCGCCGGCCCGCGCCAGGGCGGCCGCCAGCAGGGCCGCCTCCTCGTCAATCCCCTCCCCGTCCGCTGATCCGACGTCGCCGCCAGTCTCGCCCGACGGCGCGACGGTTCCTCGCAGGGCGGGCACGACCGTGTCCCCGGGCAGGCCGGCCTCGGTCGGCGCCGTCATCCCGGCTGCCCGCTCGAGGGCGGCGAGCCCGGTCGGCCCAAGCGCGGCGAACTCCACCAGCGCCCCCTCCCGGACCGAGTCGAGCACGAGCCGCGCCTCGAGGTCCGCCATCTCGGCCGCGCGCAGCTGCTCCTCGGCCCGCCGCAGCGCCTCGCGGGCGTTCCCGGCAGCGGCCTCGGCGGCCCGCAGCCGGTCGCGCACGACCGCGTCCACCTCGAGCGCCCGCTCGAGCGCGACGCGGGCATCGGACTCCCGCCGCTCGGCGGCGGCCAGCTGCGGCCGGCGGGCGGCATCCTCGACCTCGAGGGTGCGCTCGCGGGCGGCGAGGGTGGCGATCTCGCTGTCGGCCCGCTGCAGGCGCTCCTCGGCAAGAGCAGCCCCGGCCTCGGCCCGGGCTCGCTCCGACTCGGCGGCACGTCGCTCGGCATCGGCCGCCGCCCATGCCTCGGCCAATCGCTCGCGGCGGCCCGACAGCTCGGCGAGGCGGACCTCCCAGGCGGTGATGGCGACGACAGCCTCGTCGTCGCCCGCCGCACCCGCTCCGGTCCCGTCGGGGGCTTCCCCGCCCGCGCTCGCCCGACCCGGCGAGGAGGACGACAGGCGTGCCGCATCCAGGACCGGGGCCGCGACGCCGGTGCCGGCCGCCTCCCCCGCCGTCTCGACAGCGGGCCGCATCGCCCCCACCCGCTCGGCCAGCACAGCCCGCTCGGCAATCAGCGCCTCCAGGCGCGCGGCCTGCCAGGCTGCCTCGCGTGCCGCCGCGTCGGCCTCCCGCGAGGCGCGACGATCGGCTTCCTCGGCCGCGCGGACGGTCGCCGCCGCGTCGGCCTCGGCTCGCCGAGCTCCCTCGACCGCTGCCGCCGCCAGCGCCGCCTGCTCGCGTGCCTGCTCCAGAAGCGCCTCCGCGTTGGCAGCGTTGCTCTCGGCAACAACCACGTCGCGCTCGATGGCGTCGGCCTCGGCCCGTCGCTCCAGGCCGGTATCGGCGGTCCCCAGGCGCACCCAGCCGGCGGCCCCCGCGACCGTCCCGTCGGGCGCGGCGACGATCCAGCCGGCCGGAAGGGAGGCGGCCAGCTCGAGTGCCTCGCCCCGTGTCGCGACCCATGCGGACCGGGCCAGCACCCGGCGCACCGCGCCCGTCGGGTCGGCGCGGATCGCATCGGCCAGCAGGCCGCCTCCCGCGCCCGCGGCGCGGGAGCGCGCGGCGGTGTTCTCGGGCGGTGATGGCGCAGCGGCACCGGGCCCGGCGGCGTCGGCCAGCACGAGATGACCGCGCTCGGCCTCCAGCGTGGCAGCCGCTTCCCTCGACACGACGAATGCCCTGGCGAGCTCCCCCAGCGCCGCGGCGACGGCGGTCCGCAATCCTGGCTCCACCTCGAGGCCCGCGGCCAGCGACAAGCCGCCCACCCGCCTGGCGGCCCGGCCGATTCCGCGCGACTCCTCCTCGGCCAGGCGCTCCCGGATCGCCTCCAGCTGGCCGCGGAGCGCCGAAGCCCGCCCCCTGGCGGCCGCGGCGGAGGCGGCCAGTGCCGCCTGCTGTGCCTCGGCTCGCGCCGCCGCATCCACGGCCGGCCGGCCGGCACCACGGGCGGCGGCATCGAGCTGCCTCGCGGCGGCCAGCTCGGCCGCGGCGGCCTCGGCGACGGCCCTCGTCCGGGCAGCGAGATCGCCCGCCCGATCGGCGGCAGTCCGCGTCTCCGCGAGGCGACGGTCGGCCTCGGCCAAGCGACGAAGGAGCGCATCACGCTCGCCGGCCCGCAGGGCGGCTGCGCGCAGCGCCGCCGCCCGGGCCTCGCCCTCGGCCCGCCGTGCGGACCGGAGGGCCGCCAGCTCCGCCCGGCCCTCGGCGAGCGCCGCCTCCACGTCCACGAGCTCGGCGTCGATCGTTCCGGCCGGCACGGGCACCGGCCGGGCCGCGTGGCGCCGCCATCCGGCGCGCTCGGCCGCCGCCGCCTCGTGCTCCTCGGCCAGCCTGGCGCGGTCGCGGCGGGCAGCCTCGACCTGTGCGCTCGCCCGTGCCGCCGCCAGCTGCAGCGCCGCCAGCTCCGCCCGCGCCGCGTCCAGGTCGGCGCGGCGCGCCGCCGCCTCCTCGGCCCCGCCGGCCAGGGCGCGAGCCGCGTCCGCGGCCAAGGCCTCGGTCTCCCGGAGCCGCTCCAGCACGCCGGCGACCGCGGCGCGGGCGCCTGAGAGGGCCCGGTCAGACGCCTGCGTGCGCGCCGCCGCCTCGTGCCAGCGCGATCCCACGGACGCCAGCAGGCCCTCGGCCAGCTCGGCGGCGGCCTCGTCGCGGGAGGCCTGCTGAGCAGCCTGGGCGGCCAGCCGGCGTGCCTGGGGACGCAGCTCGGCGAGGATGTCCTCGACCCGGGCCAGGTTCGCCTCGGCCTCGGCCAGCTGCTCCTCGGCCCGGACACGCCGGCGCTCGTGGCGCCGGACGCCGGCCACCTCCTCGAACAGCGGCCGCCGCTCATCCGGCCGCAGGGCGAGCGCCTGGTCGACCATGCCCTGGCCGATGAACAGGAAGGCGTTCTCGGCCAGGTGAGCGGCGTCGAGCAAGTCGACGAGGTCCCGGAAGCGCACGCGCTGGCGGTTGACGAGATAGTCGTTCTCGCCCGACCGGTACAGGCGGCGGCCGAGCTCGACCACGGCGAAGTCGAGGGGCAGCAGGCCGTCGGCGTTGTCGAGGACCAGGGCCACGTCGGCCATACCCACCGCCGACCGGCGCTCCGAGCCGGCGAAGACGACGTCCTCCGACTTGCGGGATCGCAGCGCCCGGCCCTGCTCGCCGAGCGACCAGCGGATTGCGTCGGCCAGGTTGCTCTTGCCCGAGCCGTTCGGGCCGACGACCGCGTTGATCCCCGGCACGAGCTCGACCCGGGTGCGCTCGGCGAACGACTTGAAGCCTTGCAGGCGGAGCGAGAGCAGGCGTGCCCCGCCGCTCACGGCTGGTCGGAGCGCGGGCCGGCCACCGCGGCCGACAGGATCGCCAGGGCCGCCTCCGCCGCCGCGGTCTCCGCCGCCCGCCGGCTGGAGCCGTGCCCCTCAGCCACGATCTCCCCGCCGATGACCGCCGCCACCCGGAAATGGCGGCTGTGGTCGGGCCCGGTCGTCTCCAGCAGGCGGTACTCGGGCCGGGCGCCGCCCTCGCGCTGGGTCAGCTCCTGGAGGCGGCTCTTGGGGCTCTTGAGCGTCCCGACCGGGAGATCAGCCGCAAGCTCCGGGGCGGCGTGCCCGAGCAGCCAGTCGCGGGCCGTCTCCCAGCCCCGGTCGACGAAGATGGCCCCGGCCAGGGCCTCGAACGCAGAGGCGAGGATGGCCGGCCGCCCCCTGCCACCCCGCTGGGCCTCGCCCTCGCCCAGGCGGAGGTAGTCCCCCAGCTCCAGGCGGCGGGCCAGCCTGGCCAGGCCGGCAGTGCTGACGACGGCGGCGCGGCGGGCAGAGAGGACGCCCTCGTCGTCGCCACGGTGGCGGTCGTAGAGAGCCGACGAGACCACCAGGTTGACCACCGCGTCGCCGAGGAACTCGAGGCGCTCGTTCTCGCCCGCCGCTTCGTCGGGATGCTCGTGGAGCCAGCTGCCGTGGACGAGGGCGCGGGCAAGAAGCGCGGGATCGTTGAAGGTGATCCCGAGCCTGGCGGCGAGATCAGCGGGCGGTCGCGTGCGGGCCGTCGTCTCCCCAGGCATCGCCCGGGGTTCGGTCAGCTGGCGTGCTCGTCGATGTAGTCGACGGCGTCCTGGACCGTGCGGATCTTCTCCGCTTCCTCGTCGGTGATCTCCATCCCGAACTCCTCCTCGAGGCTCATGATGAGCTCGACGAGGTCGAGCGAGTCCGCGTTCAGATCGTCGACGAAGGAGGCCTCCGGGGTCACCTCGGATTCCTCGACGCCGAGCTGCTCGACGACGATCTTCTTCAAGCGGTCATAGGTAGTGGACACGGTTTCTCACTCCCTCCTCGGGTCGACGTGTACGTCGGTTCGCCCGCTCGACTCATCCGGGCCGGACTCTATCTGGGCTCCCTCGCGGGCGATCCGGCCAAGGACCCCGTTCACGAGGCGTCGCGCAGGATCTCCTCCGTACGTTCTCGCCAGCTCGACCCACTCGGCGATCGCCACCCGGGCCGGCGTCGCGGGCGAGTGTAGCATCTCGCCGATCCCCGCACGGAGAAGAACCCGGTCCATCCGCGCCAGCGTGACGACCGGGTACTGGGGGGCGGCGCGAGCGATCGCGCCGTCGATATCGTCGCGGTGGGCGGTCACGGCCGTCACCAGCACCCGGGCGTAGGCGACGGTCTCCGGGTCGCCTTCCGTCTCGGCCAGGTGGCGCTCCAGCACCGCCGGCGCGGTCCGCTGCCCGAACTCCGCCTCGAACAGCGAGGCGAGCGCGAGCCGGCGCGCAGCCCGCCGGGATCGGACCAGGTCTCCCCGACCGTGCTCGTCGCCCGGGGCGGCCACCTCAGGAACCGACGCCGTCGACCACGACCGTGAGCGCCCCAAGCTCCAGCCCGAGGAGCCGCTGGACGGCTGCCGCGACCGCGCCGCGGACGTCCGCGGACAGGGCTCGCAACGACGCTCCCGGCCGGGCGACGACCACCACCCGCACCTCGACCGCCCCGTCGCGCACCCGGACGCGGACCGGCGCCCCGAAGAGGCGGCGCCACGCCGGCCGGGCGAAGCCAACCCGGACGACACCGGGCGCCTCGGCGGCGGCGAGGCGGATCACCTCTCGCACCACCGGGTGGCTGACGGCCAGCATCGGGCGGCTCACGGCCGCTCCCCGGCCTCCGCGCCGTCCACCGCCGGGGAAGCCTGCTCGCCGGCGAGCGTCGAGGCAGGATCCGGCTCCGCCCCGGAACCCGTGACGGTGGTGGCCGGGCGCAGCGCCTCGCCGATCAGCTCGGGAACCCGGGCACGGGCGGCGGCCGCGCCGACGGCGATGGCGTAGGTGATCATCCGCCGCCTGGCCCGCCCGTGGGTGATGATCACCGTGCCGCGCACGCCGAGCAGCGGCGACCCGCCGAGGGCCTCGTAGTCGAACAGCGTCCGGATGCGCTCGACTCCGGGCCGTATGAGCAGGTACGCCAGCCGGCCCCGCCAGGTCGCCGCGAACTCGCGGCGCCAGAGATCGAAGATGAACGAGCTCAGGCCCTCGAAGAACTTCATGGTGACGTTGCCGACCACCGCGTCGCAGACCACGACGTCGGCCGGGTGGTGGACGAGATCCTTGCCCTCGACATTGCCAACGAAGTTGAGGCTCGACCGGTCGAGCAGCTCGGTGGCGCGGATGATCCGGGCGTCGCCTTTGCCCTTCTCCTCCCCGATCGACAGCAGGGCGACCCTCGGCCGCTCGACGCCCAGCACGCGCTCGACGAACAGGGCGCCCATGTGGGCGTACTGGTAGAGGTTCTCGCCGGTCGAGTCGGTGTTGGCCCCGATGTCGATGAGGACGAGCGGATGGCCCGTCTCGGTGACCAGCTGGACGGCCAGCGCGGGTCGGTCCACCCCGGGGGCGCGGCCGATGCGGAGAATGGCGGCGGCCACCCCGGCACCGCTGTGCCCGGCGGTGACGACCGCGTCCGCCCTGCCCTGGCGGACGAGGTCGCAGGCGACGAGGATCGACGAGTCCTTCTTGCCCCGGAGCGCGAGCGCCGGGTGCTCGTCCATCCGGACCTGCTCGCTGGCGTGGACGATGGTGATGTTGGCCGGGACCTGGCCGGCAAGCGGCCGGATGGTCCCCTCGTCGCCGACGAGCAGCACCTCGTCGTCGGGGTGCTCCGCCGCGTAGGCGAGTCCGGCCGCAACGACCTCGACCGGGCCGTGGTCGCCACCCATGGCATCCACGGCCAGGCGCACCCGGCGTTCGTGCTCGATTCCGCGGACGGTGTTCAGGTCCATCGGTCCGACGCTCCGCTCGCCCGTCGCGCGGCGGTCAGGAGCCTGCCTCGCTGCCCTTCTTCTTCTTGAGCTCGATCGCCTGCCGGCCGTTGTACCAGCCGCAGGTCGGGCAGGCGTGGTGAGCGCGCCGCTGCGAGTGACAGTGCTCGCACTCGACCAGGTGCGGAGCCCGGAGGGCGAGATGAGCGCGGCGGTCGCCCTGGCGGGCGTGCGATACCTTCCGCTTGGGAAGTGCCATCGGGTTCGTCAGCTCCTTCGGGCTGCGGCAGCGACGGCTTCGCGGCCGTCACGGGCTGGGCACGGGAGACACGCGCGTCGACGCGCGGCCGATGGCGGAGTGTAGCCGGTTTCGTCAGCCCTCGTCGGGCGAGAACCCGCGGAGCGCCTGCAGGCGCGGGTCGACCGGCTCCTCGCCGTGGTCGTGGGGACCGGACGCCAGGTCGGCCCCGCAGATCGGGCAGAGTCCGGGACAGTCCGGCCGGCAGAGCGGGGCGATCGGCTCGGCCATCCAGATCGCATCGCGGGCGATCGGCTCCAGCTCCAGCTCGTGATGGGCGGACAGGCGGGGCGCGTCGGGCTCGGCGTCGGCATCGAGCGGCAGGCCCGAGGCCAGATCGATCGAGGGCAGAACCTCCTCCACCAGCTCCAGCGCCAGCGGCACGCTCGCCGGGCGCAGGCAGCGCGAGCATGTCTCGGCCACGCTCGTCTCCAGCCGCGCGCGGACGATGACGCCCCGGTTCGTCCGGGCGACGTGAACCCGGACGGAGAGCGGGGAATCCTGGACGACGTCCGGCCCGAGATCGAGCAGCACGCCGTCGGCGGCCAGATCGCGCGATGCCCCCGGGGGCTCGGCCAGCAGGCCGGCGAGCGGCCAGGTGAGCTCCTCGGCCCCGGCCCTGCTCACCGCGGAGCGGCGAGGGCTTCGTCCTGGTCGCGTCCCTGCTCGCCGCTCGCGCTTGGAACGGCCCCCGCGGCGCCCGGCTCGGACCCTCCGCTGCGGGCGTCGAGCAGGGCGAGCCCCTGGCGGATGCTCTGCAGCGTCCGGGCGATGTCGCCCTCGAGGCTGGTCAGCACCGAGGTCGCGTACTCGTCCGCGCCGCGGCGGACTTCATCGGCCTCGGCCTGCGCCTCGCCCACGATCCGCCTGCCCTCCGCCTCGGCAGCCTCGGTCAGGCCCTCCTCGCCGATGAGGTAGGCGGCCTGCTCCTGGGCCCGGGCGAGGATGCGGTCGGCCTCCTCCTGGGCCCGCTCGAGGATGCGCTCTCCCTCGGCGTTGATCCGCCGGGCGTTCTGGACCTCGTCCGGGATCGCGTGCCGGAGCTCGTCGACGAGCTCGAGGGCAGCGGCCTGGTCGATCACCACGTTGTTGGTGAGCGGGAGCTTCCTGCCGGTCGCGAGCATCGATTCGAGACGCTCGACGAAGAACATGATGTCGATGGCTCCGGCCCTCCTCGACTGGCGGTGGCGATCCGCCCCGACTCCGGGCGATTATGAACGATCCGGGGCGGGGCACACGTGTGCACGGTGACGACTGGCTCCTCGCGCGAGGGACGTGGCGCGGTTGGGCTACGGCGCGATGAACCTCGCGACCCGCTTGAAGAACCCGTAGAGCGCGCTCGAGTCGCCCCGTTGGTTGCGGGCGGCGACGAGGATCTCCTCTGGGTCATACGTCCACTCGAGCAGCGCGTCGCCGGTGTCACTCTCGACGTAGCAGATGAGCCAGCCGCGCTTCTCGGCCCCGACGGTCCAGTCACCGTATGCCTGCCGCGAGGTGGCGCAGTCGCCGGGGGCGACAGCAACACGCCAGGAGCCAGGGGTTTTTCGGATGACCCGGCGCTCGATGCGGCCCCAGCCGGAGCTATCACCGGAGGGGCTCCTGCCGAACTGCCGCACGATGACCTCATTGGCGCCGGTCTCGACCCCCGGCGAGCACTCGAGGCTCGCGACGGGGATCTCGTCTCCGACTGGATCGTAGGGACCCCGCCGGCACGTCGCGGCGAAGGGCGTCGGTGGGGGCCGTCGGCGCAGCGCTGCTCGGGAAGGTCGCCACTGGGCTCGCCTGAGGCGTGCCGGTCGGCTCCACGGCGGTTGTCGGGCTGGCCTGTGACGCCAGGCCCGGGGCAGCAGTGGGCGACGCACCGGTCCCCTGGAGGGCGACGGCACCGGCCACGCCGACGACGAGGACGAGGGCCACGACGGCGGCACCGGCCAGCAGCCAGCGCGGGCGGCCGGCAGCTCCGCGGGGACGGGCGCGCACGGGAACCGTCCCACGGGGGATGGCGCGGTAGACCGGGATCGGCTCGGAGAGGCCCTTGAGGCGACGCGCGCCGAGCGGCTCGAAGTCGACGTCGAGGTAGGTCCGGGTGAGGCCCCGGACG
>JAGDMV010000257.1 GCA_017860675.1 Chloroflexota bacterium | reverse complement strand
CGGGATCCCGAGCCGGTCGCCCGCGATCTGGGCGAAGACCGTCCGCATCCCCTGGCCCATCTCCGTCTGGTCGGAGAGGACCCGGATCCGGCCCTCGGCTGTCAGCTCCACGCCGGCGATGCTGGCGAGGTACTTCTCGCCGCCGCCGGTGAAGCCGGCGCCATGCCAGCCCATGGCGACGCCGATCCCCGGCGCGCGGCGCGGCCGCCCGGCCGCCCGGTCCACGCGACGGGCCGCGGCGAACGCCGTCCGGCGGGTCTCGAAGTCACCGGCCTGGACAGCCGCCTCGAGCGTCTCCCGGGCCGACACGCTGTCGCGCAGCACCTGCTGCGTCGGTGTCCGGTCGCCGAGCTGGTATGCCCAGCGCGCCCGGAGCTCGGCCGGAGACACGCCGAGCGCCTCCGCGATGCGGTTCATGTGCATCTCCGCGGCGTACTCCGTCTGGGGAGCGCCGAAGCCGCGGAAGGCGCCGGTCGGCGGCGTGTGGGTCCGCACGGCGCGCGAGCGGATGCGGACGTTCGGGCAGGCGTACGGGCCGCCGGAGTGGAGCGTCCCGCGGGAGAGCACCACCGAGGAGAGGGTCGCGTAGGCGCCGCCGTCGAAGGTGATGTCGATGTCCTGGGCGACGAGCCGGCCGTCGCGCGTGACGCCGGTCCGGTGGGTGACGACCGACGGGTGGCGCTTCGTTGTGACCGAGATGTCTTCGTGGCGGTCGTAGATCAGGCGGACGGGGCGGCCGACCGCGAGGGCGAGCATCGCGGCGTGGATCGCCAGGCCCGAGGGGAACTCCTCCTTGCCGCCGAACGCGCCGCCGGTGTCCTCCTGGACGACGACGCAGCGGTCCGTGTCGAGGCCGAGCGCCCGCTTCATCGCCGCGTGGACGTAGTACGGGCACTGCAGCGAACCGTGGACCGTGACGCCGCCGTCCGGCCGCGGGACGGCGATCATGCCCTGGGTCTCGATGTAGAGCTGCTCCTGGTGACCCGTGCGGTACGTGCCCTCGACGACCAGGTCAGCCTCGGCGAACCCGGCCTCGAGGTTGCCGCGCTCGATGTGGTAGGCGGTGAAGACGTGGTCCGACGCGAGCAGGTCGAGGACCGCCGGGAGCGGCTCGGTCCGGAGCCGGACGTGATCGCGGGCGGCGCGGGCGAGGGCCAGCGTGGGGGCCGCGACGAGGGCCACCGGCTCGCCGACGTGCCGGATCTCGTCCGCGGCGAGCACCGGCTGGTCGTCCTTCATGAGGTGGATGACGTTCTCGCCGGGGACGTCCTTCGCCGTCAGGACGACCACCTGGCTCCAGTCGAAGGCGGGATCGAGGTCGATCCCGAGGAGGCGGGCGTGGGCCTCGGTCGCCCGGACCGTTGCGCCGTGCCAGGCCCCGGGCGCGACGTAGTCGTCCGTGTACCGCGTCACGCCGAGGAGCTTGGGGATCGCGTCGACGCGGGGCACGGACCGCGGGTCGGCCGCCGGGTCGGCGATCCGCCGGGCCGGCGACGCGTCCGGTGGGACCGCGCCCGGAGGCGCTGATGGGATGGGCGTCGTGCGGGGGGTCCGGACCGGTGCCTGCGTCGTCATGGTTCGTACTCGTCCTTCACGATGTAGGTCGGGACCGCAAGGTCGTCGGTTTGCGCGTGGCGCCTGTCACCGTGGCCGGGGCGTCGCGGCGCCGAAGGGACGTGCCGGTGAGGCGACCCACGACAGCGACGATGCAGTCCCGGGGAGGGACCTGTCAAGCGAGGGGCACGGGCGGCGGGAGGTTCCTCTTTCCCCGCGATGCAGCTGGGTGCATGAGCGAGCGGGCGAGTCCGGGCGCTGGTCCATCAGCCCCGCCAGGGCGCATCCACCCGCAGGCCATCGTATGCCGCCTCCCAGTCGCGGGCGAAGGCGGCGACGGCGGCATCGGTCAGCAGGTGGTGGGCGACCGCCTCGAGCACGTCAACCGGAAGGGTGCAGGCCCAGGCGCCGGCGATCGCGCAGGCCCGGACCTGCTCGACGGTCTTGACGCTGGCGGCGATCAGCCGCGTCTCGATCGCGTGCAGCCGGAAGGCCGCCACGATCTCGCCGACGAGCGCAGTCCCTCGGCGACGTCCACCCGGTTCACGTACGGGATCAGATAGGCGGCGCCGGCCCGGGCCGCGAGCAGCGCCTGGCCCAGGCTCGAGACGGACGTGGCGGTCGCGGTCATCCCGGCGGCGACGATCCGCCCGATCGCAGCGAGGCCGTCACGCGTCACCGGGACCTTGCAGCAGAAGCCGGGGCCGACGAGCTCGGCCAGGAGCCGCGCCTCGGCCAGCATCTCCTCCGCGTCGGCGGCGACGACCTGGACGTGGAGCGACCGCTCGGGGCCGAGGATCTCCCGGATCCCGGCGATCAGCTCATGCAGGGGCGCCGGCTCGCGGGCGACGTTGCTCGGGTTGGTGGTGACGCCGGCGACGGGGAAGACGGCGCAGGCTGCGCGGATCGCCTCCACGTCGGCGGTATCGAGCAGGAAGTGCACCGGATCGGCCTCAGCTGGGGACGAGAAGCGTGAAAGCAGAGTGGCCCAGCGATCAGCCGAGCGCAAGGGCCGGACGGAACGTGGCGCCGGGCGGGCTCCCGCAACATCCCATCCAGTCTCGCGTCATCTCTTGCGAGGACCATGGTGATGGACGCGACAGTCTGGCACGTGGCGCTTGACGGCAGCGATCACACGGTGTCGCTCGCCGACCCGTCGCCGACCGCCAACATGCTCCACCCGGAGCTCGCCTGTGCGGCCTGCGTCGATGACAAGCCGGTGCACCTGACCTGGAAGCGCGAGGGGCTCACGATGACCCACGTGGCCAGGTGCTCGATTGCCGGACACGCGGCCCTGCTGGTGTCGCGCCCCGAAGCCGAGAGGGCGGCGGCGACTGCCGCGAAGTCCGTGCTGCTGGCTGCCGCTCTCGCCGCTCGGGACGAAGCGATAGCGCGGGCCGCCTCGGCCGGGCGAGGTTCACTGCTCGCGCAGCACCCAACGCACGCGGGCGGGCTGGCCGTCCGGGCGGTACTCGAGCGTGATCCGCCCGGCCGCCGGAACCTCGGCGATGAGGCAGTAGCTGGAGCCGGGCACGCCTGGCGGGATCAGGTGGTCCCCTGGGGTGATTGCCATCCACGGCCAGCCGCTCGGCATCTCGCCGCCCTCCGAGAGGAGCTGCGGCAGGGCCGCGCCCGCCGGGCCCGTGACGACCCACTCGGCCGGATCGAAGGCAAAGGTCCCGCTCCCCGGGCCGAAGGCGAGCATCGTCTCGAGGAACGCCTCGCCCTCCGCCGGGGACACGCCCGGGTAGCGCGCGACTTGGTCGACGCCGTCGACGACGAGCGACATCGTCCCGCCATCGGCCGCGAGCACCACGCTCCCGCCAAGGTCCGCTTCACCCATGGTCGGGATCGCCGAAGGGTCAGTCGTCGGTTCGGGAGAGCCGGGCGACCATCCCACCGCTCCGTCGCGGACGAGGAAAGCGAACACAGTCAGCCGCCCGGGGTCGCCAGC
>JAGDMV010000256.1 GCA_017860675.1 Chloroflexota bacterium | reverse complement strand
AACGGGACCCCGCTTTTCGCGCAGGGCTCATTCCCCTACTGGGGCCTCGGCCCGGCCGCGCCCGAGCCCACGCCGACCCCGGTCGTGACGCCGGCGCCGGCAAGCGAGGCGCCCAGCGGCGCCCCGACGGAGGCACCGACGGCCGCCCCGACCCCGGCCCCGTCCGGAGGCGGCGGCGACAACACCCTGCTGATCGCCGGCGGTGTCGTTGTCGGCGTCGTCGCCGTGGCGCTGATCGCCGCGGTCCTGATGCGCCGCGGCAGGAAGGGACCGCCCGAGGAAGAGGAGTAGCCCCGGCGACGGTGCCGGCCCCATCTGCGTCGGCGCACCGCCATGATCGACCCGGCCGCCGCGTGGGCACATGCCGCGCGGCGGCCGATCTCATCTCGCCGATGCTGATGGGCCGTGGGTAGCCGGTACCTCCTCCGCAAGCTCGCGCAGGCGATCTTCACGATCGCCATGATCCTGCTCGTCAACTTCCTGCTGTTCCGGGCGATGCCCGGATCGCCCGAGCGGGTTCTCTTGGGCCGCAACCCACGGGTGACGGCCGAGACGCTCGCCCAGACGCGGGAGCGGTGGGGCCTGGACAAGCCGCTCTTCCCGGACCAGCTCGTGGCCTATGTCGAGGCCACCCTCACGGGCGACCTGGGCTACTCGTACGTCTATCGGGGCAAGCCAGTCACCGACGTCCTTGCCGACCGGGTCGGCCCCACCCTCCTCCTGTTCGGCCTCGGCGAGCTCATCGCCATCTTCGCCGGGCTGGCGATCGGGGCGTACAGCGGCTGGAGGCGCGGCGGGCTGGTCGACTACGTCGGCAACGGGGTCTCGCTGATCCTGTACTCGATGCCCTACTTCCTCATCGGCATGGCCCTGCTCGTG
The DNA here is from genome assembly GCA_017860675.1 of Chloroflexota bacterium. Lineage (GTDB taxonomy): Bacteria > Chloroflexota > Limnocylindria > Limnocylindrales > CSP1-4 > CTSoil-043. The sequence continues at coordinate 3,219 of JAGDMV010000256.1, read as the reverse complement.
ATCTTCGCCACCGGGCTGGGCTGGTTCCCGACCTACGGCATGACCACGCCCGGCATGCAGTACACGGGCATCGTGGACCAGACCCTCGACATCCTCGGCCACCTGGCGCTCCCGCTCGCCTGCGTGGCGATCGGGCTCATCGGCCAGTACTCGATCCTCATGCGGGCCTCGGTGATGGAAACCCTGTCCGACGACTACGTGACCACGGCCCGGGCGAAGGGCATCCACGACAGCCGGATCCTGTGGCGCCACGCGCTGCCCAACGCGCTCCTGCCGGCCGTCACCCTCATCGCCGTCAATCTCGGCTACGTGATCGCCGGCGCGATCACCGTGGAGAAGGTGTTCAGCTGGCCAGGCCTGGGCACCCTCACCGTCGAGGCGCTCGAGGCGCGCGACTTCCCGGTCCTGCAGGGGGTGTTCCTGCTCCTGTCGGTCTCGGTCGTGCTCGCCAACCTGGTAGCTGACCTGGTGTACGGCGTGCTTGACCCGCGGGTGCGGACATGACGGCCCCGGCCCTGACCGCCGGCCAGCTCCGCCGCGAGCGCCTGGCCCTGCGCGCCAAGGGGGCCCGCGATTTCGCCCGCCGTTTCGCCCGCCACCGCGAGGGTCTGGTCGGGGTGGCGATCCTCGCCTTCTTCGTCATCGTGGCGATCGCACCCGGCCTGTTCGTCGGAGAGCTCGAGACGGCGGTGACGGCCACGGGCGGCAGGCTGGGGCCGCCCAGCATGGATCATCTGCTCGGCACCGACGAGATCGGACGCGACATCCTCAACCTGACCATCCACGGGGCCAGCGTGTCGATGATGATCGGGCTGCTGGCCACCCTCATCACCGTCCTGATCGGCGTGGTCATCGGTGTCTTCTCGGGCTTCGTCGGCGGCTGGGTCGACACCGCCCTGATGCGCCTGACCGACTTCTTCCTCGTCCTGCCGACGTTCGTCCTGGCCCTCGTCATGACCCCGATCATCCGCGACGCCCTGGGCGGGGGTGGTGAGATCATGGGCGTCAGGATCAGCCTGCTCGTGATCGCGTGCCTTCATCGACCGGGCCCGCGTCATCGGGGCGGGGCCGGGCCGGATGATGCGGACCCACATCCTGCCAAACGTCATCAACCTGATCGTGGCCAATTCCGTCCTCGTCTTCGCCGGGGCAGTCCTGACCGAGACCGCGCTCGCCTATCTCGGCCTGGGCGACCCGTTCCAGCCCTCATGGGGCCAGATCCTCAACGCGGCCGACAGTGCCGGCGCCCCGGGCCTGGGAGCGTGGTGGTATCTCGTCCCGCCGGGCGCTTCGATCGTCCTCGTCGTCCTCGCCTTCACCCTCGTCGGCGGCGCCCTCGACGACGTGCTCAACCCGCGCCGGTCCGGCCGGCGATGAGCGCGTCGGCCCCGATCGTGCCGCAACCAGGGCCGACGATGGCGGCGCTCCGCGCGCGTCGCACCCTGCCGAAGCTGGCCGACGCCGGCGCTCCCCTTCTGGTGGTGGAGGACCTTCGCACCTACTTCAAGCTCGAGGGCGCGACGGTCAAGGCGGTCGACGGGATCTCGTTCCGGCTCGATGACGGCGAATCGCTGGGAATCGTGGGCGAGTCGGGCTGCGGCAAGACCACGGCCGCCCTGTCGCTGATCCGCCTCCTGCCGGCCAACGCCTGGGTTGCCGGCGGGAGCGTCCGCCTCTACGGCATCGACCTCATGACCAAGACCGAGGAGACGATCCGGCGCTATCGCTGGCGCGAGATCTCGCTCGTCTTCCAGGGCGCGATGAACGCCCTCAACCCGGTCCAGCGGATCGAGGACCAGATCGCCGAGCCGATCGTCGAGCGACTCGGCAAGGAGCACGACGAGGCGGTCGCCCGGGCCGGCGACCTGCTCGAGCTGGTCGGCATCCCCCGCGCCCGTGGCAGGGCGTACCCCCACCAGCTCTCGGGCGGGATGCGCCAGCGGGCGATGATCGCCATGGCCCTCGCCTGCGACCCGGCGATCGTGATCGGCGACGAGCCGACGACGGCCCTTGACGTGATGGTCCAGGCGCAGATCCTGAGCCTGCTCGAGCGGCTGCGGCGCGAGCTCGGCCTGTCGCTGATCCTCATCACCCACGATCTGTCGGTGGTGGCCGAGACATGCGACCGGGTGCTGGTCATGTACGCCGGGCGGGTTGCCGAGGAGGGCCCGGTCGAGCGCGTCTTCGCAGCCCCGCGTCACCCGTACACGCGCCTCCTCATGGGCGCCTTCCCCGACATCGCCTCGGGCCGGCGGACGCTGGAGGTCATCCCCGGCACCCCGCCCGACCTGCGGAACCCGCCACCCGGCTGCCGCTTCGCACCGCGATGCCCGGCGGCGATGGACATCTGCCGCGAGATGGTCCCGCCGGAGGTTCGCTTCGACGACGGCGTCCGGGTCGCCTGCCACCTCCTCCCGCCCGGCTCGCCCGGCAGCGTGCTCGCGACCGACGGTGCGGACACTGGATCGATGGCGAGTGCCGCAGCCCGGCCTGCCGCGGCCGGCACGCAGGACGGTCAGGTCCGTTCGTCGGCGGAAGGATCCCGGTGAGCGAGCTCCTGCGCCTCGAGGACCTCCAGGTCCACTTCCCGGTGCGCGGCTCGGCCACGGACACCTTCTTGCGCCGCTCCCGCGGCGTCGTCCGGGCCGTCGACGGCATCAACCTGGCGATCGACCGGGGCGAGATCCTGGCCCTGGCCGGGGAGTCGGGCTCGGGCAAGACAACGACGGGCCGGGTCATCGCCAAGCTCACCCGGCAGACCGGCGGTCGGGTCGTGTTCGACGGCACCGACGTCTCCGGGCTGTGGTCGGGGCCCGAGCTCGCGGCCTACCGGCGGCGGGTCCAGGTCATCTTCCAGGACCCCTACGAGACGCTCGACCCCAAGCAGACGATCCACGACTTCGTGGCCGAGCCGCTCGAGGTGAACCGGCTCGCGCCGTCGTTCGCCGACCGCGAGGCACGGATCCTCGGGGCGCTCGAGACGGCCGGGCTGCGGCCGGCCACCGAGTACGCCTTCCGCTACCCCCACGAGCTGTCGGGCGGCCAGCGCCAGCGGGTGGTCATCGCCGGGGCGCTGGTCATGGGCCCGGAGCTGGTCATCGCCGACGAGCCGATCTCGATGCTCGACGTGTCGATCCGGACGGAGCTCATCCGGCTCCTGCTCGACCTCCGGGACCAGCACGGGCTGACCTACCTCTTCATCACCCACGACCTGGCGGT
>JAGDMV010000108.1 GCA_017860675.1 Chloroflexota bacterium | reverse complement strand
CCTCGACTGGACGCTCGCGTGCAGCGAGGGCGACCGACTGCCGATCACCATCAGCGCGGGGATCTGCGCCTTCCCCGAGCACGCCGGGTCGGTGACCGCTCTGCTGTCGCTGGCCGCCGCGACCCTCGCCGAGGCGAAGGCGAGCGGTGGCGACGCGGTCCGCCACGGGGTCGCCGTCGAGACCGGCCAGCGCGTCTCGGGCTTCGACGTGCTGCAGGGCCTGGTGCTGGCCGTGGACACGAAAGACCGCTACACGAAGCGCCACTCGGAGGACGTCGCCCGCTACGCCCTCTTCCTGGCCGACCGGCTGGGCCTCTCCACCGATGAGAAGCTGACCCTGCGGATGGCCGGCCTGCTCCACGACGTGGGCAAGATCGGGATCCCCGACCGCGTCCTGCGCAAGCCGGGCCGCCTGACCGCCGACGAGCAGCGCGTCATGCAGCAGCACGTCGCCCTGGGCGACCTCATCGTCCGCGGCCTGCCGGACATCGACCTCATCCGGGCCGGGATCCGGAGCCACCACGAGCAGTGGGACGGGCGCGGCTACCTGGAGGGGCTGAAGGGCGAGGAGATTCCCCTCGTGGCGCGGATCCTCGCCGTCGGCGACGCCTTCTCGGCCATGACGACCAGCCGACCCTACCGCAAGGCGCTGCCGCTCGAGGAGGCGATCCGGCGCCTCGAGGACGCCGCCGGTACGCAGCTCGAGGAGCGCCTGGTCGTCCTCTTCGTCGACGGTCTGCGGACGGCCCCCGACGCGCCGCTTCCCGGGACCGCGGCGGCCGCCGTCCAGCTGTGGACGCCCGGCGCCATCGCGGCGTGACCGAGCCGATCCGGCCGGCCCGGCGACAGCCCGCGACGGCTAGGGGTGGCATGGGCCGGCCGCTCCTCGTCACGGCAGCGCTGGCGCTCTGGGCGCTGGCCGTGATCCAGCCGGCGGTGGGCGCGGTCCGGACGTGGTCGCTCACCCGTTCGCCGGCCGCGATCACCGCGGGGGCGCGGAGCGCCGTGACCCTCGTCGTGACCGACACCGGCGGCTCGGGCGGCTCGTCGCAGCTCGGCTGCCTGACCGTCGCCATCCCCTCCGGTTTCGGCGTCTCATCCGCCTCGGTGATCGCGGCACCGGCCGGCAAGACCTGGGCCGCCTCGGTCGCCGGGGCGGGCCCCGCGACCGTCACCGTCCGGGCGGCGAGCGACAAGGCACGGCTCGTGGGCGGCTCCAGGCGCGAGTCGGTCACCTTCCGGGTGGTGGTGACCGGTCGGTCGCCCGGCGCCTTCGCCTGGACCGGGACGGCCTTTGCCGACCGCGGGTGCGGCAGGAGCCTGGGCGGGTCGCAGCGGTTGACCGTTACCGTCACGGCCGCCGCGACACCCCGGCCGACGGCGAAGCCAACCCCCCGGCCGACGCCGAAGCCGACGCCGAAGCCGACGCCCCGGCCGACGCCGGCTCCGACCCCGGCGCCGAAGCCGAGCCCAGCCCTGACGGCCGAGCCGGCTGCCTCCCTTGGGCCTTCGACCGCTCCCGCCCTGCCGCCACCGGCCTCGCCTGTTCCGCCGACGTCCAGACCCACCGCACCGGCGACCCCCCGCCTCACTCCGTCGCCGACGCCGACCGCGGCCACGCCGGCCGTCCCGCTGACGCCGGGCGGGCCACCCCCCGACGAGTTCGTCGTCGCCGGGTCGGGACCGGCCTTGGGCGAGATCTCGATCGGGCTCGGCGACCTCGGCCCGCTGGTGTCGCTCGAGTGGCTCGTCCCGGCCGCCGTCCTGGCGGTCCCCGGCCTGCTCCTCGTCGCCGCGGTCGCGGCCCAGGTCGTCGGCGGCATCGTCTGGGTGCCGGTCTCCCGGCGAGTGCTCGGGGGCCGGCGCGGCCGGGCGGGCGGGTCCCCGCCACGACACGGGGCCGCGGCGCGCTGATGCTGGGCGAATCCGCCGCCGCAGGACGGCCCGCGCCCGGGCCCTGCTAGCATCGTCCCGCCGTGACCGTCGCCGCCGTGATCCTCGCCGCCCACCACGACATCGCCCTGCGGGAGGCCGAGGGCGTGCCCAACGCCCGGCGCCTTGCCGACGCCGCCTGGGCGGGAGGGGCGCTCCCGATCGTCGTCGTCGCCCCCGATCCTGCGGGGACGGTGGCCGCGGCGCTGGCCGGCTCCGAGGCGACCCTCGCTTCCCCTGCCCCGGATGGTGCCGGGCCCGCCGGCCAGATGGCCCGCGGCGCCCGCGTCGCCCTCGACCTCGTGGCCGAGACGAGCGCGGTGCTGCTCTGGCCGGCCCGGATGGGCTGGGTCGACGCCGAGACGGTGACGAGCCTGATCGAGGGCCACGGCCGCGCCCCGGGCGTCCTCCTCCGCCCGACCTACGCCGGCGAGGCCGGCTGGCCGGCGCTCGTGCCGGTCGCGCACCTCGGGGCGCTCGGGGCGATCGGTCCGCGCCCGCGGCCGCCGGAGGTACTCGACGCGCTCGTGGCCAGCGGTGTGCCGCTCACCACGGTCGAGGTCGGCGACCCCGGGGTCGCCCACGACATCGACACACCCCGCGAGGCGCTGCCGCCCTTCGAGGGCCCGCCCGAGCCGGCTGCCGGCCACCACCACGAGTGGGGCGCCGAGGTCGCCCGCGAGCCCGACGCTGACCCGGAGCCACCGCCGACAGTGGGCTGAACGGCCCTACTTCTTCGACGGGTCGGTCACGCGGCCAAGGAACAGGATCGTGCCTGTCGGGACGTCGCGGAGCAGGAACAGGAACGGCCGGTCGACCTTGAAGGTGATCGGCTTGGTGTCCGGCCCGCCGCCCGCCGCCATCACGATGGCCGTCGCGGCTGAAGCCGTGGCGCCCTTCTCGTCGACGTCGATGTTGGCCTGGTGGACCACCTTCTTGATGTAGAGCGGACCCTCGGGCGGCGTGGCGATCCCGGTGAAGTCGGCCGTGGCCGGGTCGAAGGCGAGAGGCATGCCCATCGCCTCCAGGGTGTGCCCGAGCTGGTACCGCGTGTCGACGCCGAATCTCGGCATCGTCAGCTGCACGTCGTAGACGAGCCCATATTCGTGGTTCTCGCTCCCGGGCGGCTCCGTCCGCAGCGAGCCGATGATCCCGGCCAGGACCTTCGGGGTGAGCTTCTTCTCGAAGGCCGGGAGGTTCGTCGGCACGATGATCGTCATCGCCAGCTGGTCACCCAGGAACGGGAGCTCGACCGCCCGCCAGCCGGAGCCGGCCGCGTACGGGAGATCGCAGTAGCCGCCCATTTGGCACCTGGTCAGCTTCATCATCGGGACGCTGACGCGGGAGCCGTCCAGACGGGTGAAGCGGCCGGGGGCCGTATCGGCTAGGTCGAACGGGTTGCGCCAGGGCGCCTTCAGGTAGAGCGCGTTCACCAGCACGGCGCGTGTGAGGTCGTCCAGGTCGGGTGGCAGCAGCAGCTCGGGGATGCGGTCCATGGTCTGCCGCTTCACCCAGGCGTTGATGAGCCGTCGGGCGGTCTCTCGGCTCGCCTCGGTCTTGAAGTCGGCGAGCCGGACGCCCGCGCCGAAGCGCGAGGCGAGCGCGTCGAGGAACGCGGGTTCGATCGGCAGGTCCCGCTGGGCGAAGACGGAGTTGGCCTGCCGCAGGATCACCTCGCCCTTCGTCGCGGCCTCGCCGCCCATGACCTCGAAGGTCCCGTTCCGCGACGAGAGCGCCCGGTCTAGGGCGTTGAGCGCGCTCGCCAGCTTGTCCGTGCCGAGCGAGCGCATGACGGCGTCCATCTGGGCCGCGGTCTCGCCCCGTGCCCCTGCGCGGGCCATCGCCAGGGCGATCGCGATGCTCGCCGGCGAGACGACGACGTTGCCGGCCTTCTTGTCGACCCGCTTGTAGAGGTCGAGGCCGAAGGCGTTGATCGCCGCGGCCGCCTTCTTCGCCGCGCTCGCCGGTGCCGTCTCCCTGGCCACGGTCGACATCGCCAGCTCGACGCCGGTGGACCCGATCCAGGCGACACCGTCGCGCGAGGCGGCGGCCACCCAGCCGTCGGTCACCCCGCCGTTGAGCGCGAAGCCCACCGGCTCGACGCGGTACCAGCGATAGCCGGAGGCAGCCACCGGCCCCTCGATGACGCGCAACTCCGTCCCGGTCGGCAGGTACGGGCGATAGATCTTCGACGTGTCACTGACCTCGGGCCTCGAGCGGACCACCAGGTCGTCCGAGACGGTGACGGCGAGCGAGCCGGGGGTGAAGGTGCCCGGCTGCGGGGTCGAGGTCGGTTGCTCGCTGGGCACCGGCGTCAGAGTCGGCGCGGGTGTCGCGCTCGGCGGCGGTGGGGCGGTTGCGGTGCGCAGCGGCGCGGGTGTCGTCGAGCTGCCGCACCCGACCATGGCGAGGGCCAGCAGGACGCTGGCGACGGTCGTCGGGGCACTCCTGCGGTCCATCCGGAATCTCCCTCGCGAGGCCGCGCTGTGCGATCGGACGCGATCCGGCCCCGCACGCCAGTAGGACGACCGCCGGTCCGATGTGTGACGGCCCCAGCTCCCGGCCTCCAGGCCACCGTGAGGGCCCGCCCGGTTCGGCCGCCTTCTTCATCGGCTGACACAAGTCCGGGCCGACAAACGTTCTATCGGCAGTAAGCCGGTTCCCGATGGGCTGGTCGAAGCTTGAGGGCGAGGACGATGATGGGCCCGCATCGCGCACGTTCGCTGCTCGTCTGCCTGGCGGCCATCGTCATCGGGGCCTGCTCCAGCCCGGCCGGCTCGCAGCCCCCGACGGACACGGGTTCGTCCGGCACTCCGGCCGCGGGCGAGAGACCAACCGGGGCGACGTCGCCGCCATCCGCACCCTCGGCCGGTCCGCGGACCACGCCCGGACCGCCCGGATGGACCTGGCAGCGATCGATCGCAGGCGCGCTCGACGCAGCCCAGACGGCGGTCGGGCCGGATGGGACCGTGTTCGCGGCAGGAGCCGGGCCTGCCGACTGCCGCATCCAGATCCATGCCCTCGGCCCAGCGGGCACGGAGCTCGACGGCTGGCCCTTCTGCTGGACCAGAAGCCGGTACCTCGGCGTGCTCGAAGTCGATGGTGCCGGAACCCTGTACGCCGGGGCCGACGGCATGCTCGTCGGGATCGACCCCACTGGGGCCGTGGCGCCGGGGTGGCCGCAACCGGTGCAGCTGAGCGCGGCCGCGTTCGCCCGCGGCATCGTGGTGCCACGGTCGCGGTCCGAGCTGGCGGCCTACGACCCGGCTGGCCGCCTGCTCGCGGGCTGGCCGGTGACGCTGCCGGGGGACCTCGTGGACAGCCGGGACGGCGCTCCGCCCTACCTTGTCGCGAGCGATGGGACGGTTGCCGCCCTCTACTGGGACACTCAGGCTGGCCGGCGGTTCGTCACCCTGCTCGGGCCCGGCGGGCGCCCGCGCCCCGGCTGGCCGGTCGGCGTCCCGGCCGAGATGGACGGTTGGTCATTGCGTCTCGACGCGCTGGCCCCCGATGGACGCGTCGTCCTCCGCTCGCACGAGCCCTGGCCTGGCGGGGACCTGCCCCTGGTCGGCCTCCGCGCCCAGGTCCTCGCGATCTCGCTCGACGGGTCGATCCCGGACGGCTGGCCGGTCGCGTTCGACGTGCCGCTCTCCGACGTGGTCGCCGCCGCGGACGGCCTCCTCCACGCCATCGCCGGCGACGTCCAGTACGCCTGGCAGGGCGACGACTGGGCAGGCGGACCCTACACGGTCATCGCGCTTCGGCCCGACGGCACGGCTCCGCCAGGCTGGCCCGTCGTCCTGCCGGCGGGCATGACCCCGCTGGCCGCCGAGAGCGACATCGCCGGCCCGCGGCGGCCCTGGGCCCAGCCACCGATCCTGGGCGACGCCGGGCGGGTGCTGGTGGCGACGGGACAGAACGACAGCCGTGGCGGCCTGGCCTGGATCGGGCCCGGCGGGACGATCGTTGCCGCCGTGCTCCTGCCCGCCGAGACCGGTTTCACGAGCGGCCAGCCGGCGACCGGCGGCGGCCACCCGACGTTCGCCCCGGTCCTCGTCGGCGATCGGGCCCTCGGCGGGATCACGATCGCGGCGCCGGCCGCCCGGCTGCCGGATGGCGGCGTCGCCTCGAGCGAGACCATCATCCACGCACGCTTGGCGGACACGACCCGGACGAGCACGACCGTCGAGGCCCTCGTCGCCATCGACCCGGCGGGCCTCGTCCCGGGCTGGCCGCTGTTTCTCCCGGGGAGCGCCTGGAT
>JAGDMV010000107.1 GCA_017860675.1 Chloroflexota bacterium | reverse complement strand
TCGGCGGCCTGGTCCTGCTCGGCCGTGGCCTCCTCGACTGGCGGCGCGGAGCCCGGGTCGCGGCGATCGCCCCGAGCCAGGTGGAGTCGGTGGCGGCCGGCGAAGCGACCCTCGTCGGCACGGTGGAGCCGGGTCCGGTCACGCTCGTCTCGCCGCTCCAGTCCCGGCCCTGCGTGTACTACCGGGCCCGCGTCCGGGAGCGGCACGGCGACGACGAGCGGACGATCCTGGCCGAGGAGCGCGGCGTCGGCTTCCTGCTCCGCGACCCGACGGGGACGATCCCGGTTCTCCCGCGCGGTGCGCGCTGGGACTGCCCCGTCAGCTGGCAGGACGAGACCGGCTGGGCAGGCGACGAGCCGCCCGGCCTTGCCCCGAACGCCGGCCCGGCGATTGCGCCGGCGGTCGTGGACCGCGAGCAGGCCATCGCCGATCTGCTGACCGTGCGTCCCACCTCGGCCGGCCTGCCGGCGGATGACGGCGGCACCCTGTTCGGGCTGGGTTCGGTGTCGATCGGCCTCGCCCTGGGCGACCGGCGGCGGACGTACGAGGAGCGCCGGATCGAGCCGGGCGCCACGGTGACGGTCATCGGCGCCGTGCTGCCCTTCGCCGACGTGCCCGACCCGGTCACGGCCGACCGCTGGAACCCGGCGGCAGCCCTCGACGACCCTGAGGTGGCGGCCAGCATCGCCGCCGCCCGGGCTGCGGGCACGCTCGCCGGCAGCCCCGAGGAGGCCTGGGGCAACGCCGCCATCCCCGGCTTCGGCATCGGCCGCCCGACGCGGCCGCCCGAGCTGGAAATTGGCGCCACGCCAGCGGCGCTCGCCCCGAAGAGCGAGGAGGCGGCCGCTGCAAGGCTGGCCTTCGACCTCGACCCGGGGGCGCTCGTCGTCGGCCCGGCGGAGGGGACGTCGCTGATCGTCGCGATGGGCACGCCGGCCTCGATCGAGGCGGCGCACACGGCCGGGTTCGTGATCGGGATCGGCGGGGCGGTCCTCGCGGTGGCATCCGCGGCCGTGCTCGCCCTGCTCGTGGACGGGAGGCTCGGATGAGCGCGCTCCAGGGCGCCGGGCTGTTCGCGATCGCACTCGCGGTCGCGATCGCCGCCTTCCTCGTCGCGGCCGGCTACAACACCGTGATCGGGCTCAGGAACCGGGTCGACAAGTCCTGGGCAAACGTGGAGGTCGTGCTCCGCCAGCGCCACGACCAGGGAGGTGCTCGAGGAAGTGGCGCGCCAGCGAGCGCGCTGGCGCGAGGAAGACGCGGTGCCGGTACAGGGCGCCGTGTCCGGCGAGACCAGCCGCGCGGTGCGGTCGCTGTTCGCGGTCATCGAGCGCTACCCCGAGATCCGCTCGGCCGAGAACGTGCTCCGGCTGCAGGCCGAGATCCAGCGCCTCGAGGAGCAGATCGCCGACCGGCGCGAGCTCTACAACGACCAGGTGTTCCGCTACAACACGGCGATCGCCACGCTGCCGATGCTCGTGCTGACTCCGGTCTTCGGCTGGAAGCCTCGCGACTTCTTCGAGGCAGGGCCGGAGGCCGCGTCGCCTCGTGACGTGGCCATCCACGACGGCGGATCGGGGAGCTCGGCGTGACGCGGGGCGCGCCCGACCTCCAGGCGAGCACTTCAGGGGCGGCTCCGAGGCCCTCTGCCGCGGCGAGAACCGGGCTGGCCGCGATCCCGCTGGACGCCACCTTCGACACGCTCGGGCCGGAAGACGGACCGCCCATCGTCCTCCTGCACGGCACGCGTCTCACCAGGAGCATGTGGCAGCCCCAGCGACCGCTGGCCGACACCTACCGGCTGGTCCTCGTGGATCTGCCCGGCCACGGCTCCCTCGCCCGGATCCCGTTCAGCCTGCCGGGGGCCAGCGCCCACGTCGGGCGCGTCATCCGGGCCGCCACGCGCGGCCGGGCGGTCGTTGTCGGCCAGTCGCTCGGCGGGTACGTGGCGATGGACCTGGCCGTTACGCACCCGGAGCAGGTCCGGGCCCTGGTGCTCTGCAGCTGCACGCAGGAGCCGCGGACGATCGCCCGCACCGCGCCGGGGGTGGTCGGCAGCTACCTGGCGCGCGCGGCCGCCCAGAGCCGGCAGCGCCGCCCGAGCCGCGCCGCCCCGCGGGGGATCGCCGCGGGGCCGGGAAGCCATGATCAACCGCCCACCGAGGGCTGGCTGTTCCGCGGCGGGACCAGGGCCCTGTTCACCTCACTCGGGATGACGTTCATCCCTCGCCTGCGTGCCTTCGACGGTCCGACCCTGATCGTCAACGGAGCCGGCGACCAGCTCTTCCGCCGCGGCGAGGCCAGCTTCCTGGCAGCCGCCAAGGACGGCCGCCTGCACGTGATCGACGGCGCCCACCACGTGGCCTGCGAGGAGGCGCCCGATGCCTGGAATGCCGTCATCCGCGACTTCGTGAAGGGGCTGGACTCCCGCTGACGGCCACGGCCACGGCGGCGCGCGAAGAGGCGCTCGCCCGGCGGGTCGCGGCCGACTGCCTCGGACGTGGGCCGATGGGCCGGTCGATCAGCGCCGCCCTGCCCCGTCGCCCGCACCGCCCCCGGTCTCGATGATCGTGGCCGGCGTGTTGTGGACCGCGTGGATCGCCGGGATCGACCCGAGGCGTCCCGCCCGGTAGTCCTCGTACGCCTGGGCGAGCTCCTCGCGGGTGTTCATGACGAACGGTCCGTACCAGGCGACGGGCTCGCGGATCGGCCGGCCGCCGAGCAGGAGCACGTCAAGGTTCGGGCTCCGGCTCTCCTGGACCTGGGCCGCCTCCACCGCCAGGGCGTCGCCCGGCCCGAAGACGGCCAGCTGGCCCATGCCGATCGGGCGACGCTCGGCGCCGGCGAAGCCACTCCCGGACAGGACGTAGACGAGCGCGTTGTAGTCAGGTCGCCAGGGGACCACCAGCCGCGCGGTCGGGCTGAGGGTCGCGTGGGCATAGGTCATCGGCGTGTACGTCGACCCGGGGCCGGCGTGCCCGCCGATGTCGCCGGCGATCACCCGCACGAGAGCACCACCGTCCGGTGACGCGAGGAGTGCGACTTCGGCGGCCCGCAGGTCCTGGTAGCGCGGCGCCACCCACTTCTGCGTCCGCGGCAGGTTCACCCACAGCTGGATTCCGTGGAACAGCCCGCCCGAGGCGACGAGCGCCTCCGGCGGCTTCTCGATGTGGAGGATCCCTGCGCCGGCGGTCATCCACTGGGTGTCCCCGTTGGTGATCACGCCACCGCCGCCGTTGCTGTCCGAGTGCTCGAAGGTCCCATCCATCATGTAGGTGACGGTCTCGAAGCCGCGGTGGGGGTGCCAGGGCGTGCCCTTCGCCTCGCCCGGCGCGTACTCGACCTCGCCCATCTGGTCCATGTGGATGAAGGGGTCGATCTCGGCAATGCCGGCGCCGGCGAACGCGCGGCGGACGGGGAACCCCTCACCCTCGAAGCCCTTCGGCGCCGTCGTCACCCGGACGACCGGCCGCTGACGAGTGGCCAGCGGATCCGGCGTCGGAATGCGAGGAAGGACGGTGATGTCGGCGACAGTGACGGCAGGCATGGGACGCTTCTTCCTGTGGAGGGTAGTTGCACGAGCAACTATCCGCGACCGGCGCCTCCCTGTCAAACACCGCCTCCAGTTGGCCGGATCGTCAGCCCGCGGCCGGCCCCGGCGACGATCATGCGCTCCCGCGGTCAACGCCCACCGGCGACCCGCCCGGGACGGCTGGCCGGGCCTCCGGGTCATCGTCGGCGGGCGGCGCGATCGGTGGGGCCGGACCCGGGGCGGGCAGGGCGGGCGTGCAGGCGCGGCCGCGCGGCCAGCCGGAGGGGTGCGCGGATCGGGGCCGAATGGCTCCGGCGGTAGGATTCGAACCTACGACCAAGCGGTAAACAGCCGCCCGATCTACCACTGAGCTACGCCGGAGCGGAGGCGACCGCCGCCACGGGCGGTCGCTCTGCGCGTGGCCGGAGCCACGCCGCGCGAGAGTCTAGCACGGAGACCCGGGCTGGTTCGGGCGTTCCTCAGCCGGGGCGATCGCCCGGGCCGAGTGGCTCGCCCGGCTCCGGCCCGGTGGCCACCGGGAAGCCGGCCCGGGTCCAGTCCGAGTAGGAGCCGGCATACAGGATCGGGTCGGGCAGGCCGGCGACCCGACGCGCCAACGCGTGGTGGGACGCGTTGACGCCGCTGCCGCAGTACACCACCGTCTCCCGGGCGCCGGCATCGCCTCCCCCCTCAGCCGACGCGTAGCGACGCGCCAGCTCGTCCGCCGGCAGGAGGCGACCGTCCGGGCCCACGCTGTCGGTGACGGGCAGGCTCAGCGCCGTGGGGATGTGACCAGCGATCGGGTCGACCGGCTCGACCTCGCCCCGGTAGCGCTCCGGCGCGCGACCATCAAGCAGCGTGACGGCGCCGAGCCGGGCGCGCAGCGCCTCGCGGCCGATCGTCCGCGCCCACCGGTCGCCAAGCACGAGCCGCGCCGGTGGCAGCGCTGGAACCTCGGTCTCGAGCGGAAGGCCAGCCGCGTTCCAGGCAGCGATCCCGCCGTCGAGGACGGCCACCCGCCGGTGCCCGAGGTTGTCGAGCATCCACCAGAGTCGAGCGGCGACGACGCCGCCCCAGTCGTCGTAGGCGACGACGAGGTGCTCGCTGCCGAACCCGAGCGACCCGAGCTGCTCAGCCAGCCAGTCCGGCTCCGGGAGGGGGTGCCGGCCGGGGCCGGGTGGCGCCGCGAGCACGGTCTCGACGTCGACGAAGACCGCTCCCGGGAGATGACCGGCCAGGTAGTCCGCCAGGCCGCCGCCGGGCCGGACCAGGAACCAGCGCACGTCGGCCAGCCGGAGGTCGGGATCGTGGAGCCGCCGGGCGACCTCGTCGACGGAGATCAGGCACATGGGCGGAACTGTATCCGCTCGCCGGGTTCGCGAAGCCGCGGCGGACCGCCTGGGTCGCGGCGAGTGCGCTCGCCCTGCCCTTTCGGGCAGCACCTCTGCCCGCTCGACTGCCCGGCGGGCGGTGGCGGACTCCCCTGCCGGAAACGACAATCACGTCGTGGGGACCGAGGGAAGGCGATACCTTCGGGGCGACGAGGCCGCACGCGTCGTCGCGCGCCGGCGCAGGCGCGGCTGGGACGAGGCCGAGGACGACGAGGCGGCACGCGGCATCACGATGGCCATCGAGCGGCCCGTGGATGCCCGCCCGCGCGATCTCACGGCCCTGCAGCAGCTGGCCGGGAACCAGGCCGTCGTGCAGCTGGCCGGGCATACCGCCGGTTCCGCTGCAGAGACCGACGAGGAGGAGTCCAACCTGCCTCCGGGCCCGTACACCGGGCGGCGCAAGCGCAACGACAAGATGGACGTCTACGACGACAAGCACTACCAGTTCGGGCTGGACATCTTCAGGGAGTACGGCCCGTACTGGGAGTTCTGGACGCCGCTCGAGGCGGCGCTCGGCAAGTACTTCCTCCTCAACCAGCAGACGGAGGTTGGCATCTCGCTGGCTACGGCGAACCGGCGGATCGCCGCCTGGGTCATCGTCGACCGCTTCTGCCCCGAGAAGGCGCCCGGGATCCGCCGCCTGGCGCCTGGCCACCGGCGGGACAGCGCCCTCATGGACGCGGTGTGGGCCGAGTTCGCTGACCAGTACCGCTTTGCCTCCCGGGTGGCCGAACGGGAGTGGCGGCGCAGCAACTTCCGCCTCTACCACGAGTGGCTGGCGGTCCGCTTCGGTGGCGTCCAGCCACCGTACGCCTACTGGGCGCGGACACCGCGCTGACGACTCCCGAAGGCGGACGCGCTTTCCGCCTGCCCGGTTCTTCCGCGTGGCCCGGTTGGGGCGTGCTCAGAACATCGTCCCACAGTGCGGCGCTCGATCCCAGGCCAGCATCGCGTCGGCCCGCCGCAGCGCTCCCGGCACCAGCTCCTCCGCCCGGCCGGCCCGGGCCAGGTCGGAGAGGCGGAACGCGCCGAGGTAAGCGGCCGCGAGGTCGGCCGTGTCGGTGGCGATGTCGGCCGGCCCGTCGGTCCGCTCCACTGTGGCGACGGCGGCCCCGGGCTCCCCGAAGACGGCGATCCGCCAGCGGCCCGCGTTCCAGGGACAGAACTCGTCGGTCACCTCGACCACGAGCTCGCCCGGGCCGCCGTAGCGCCGGGCGGCGAGCGCGGCCTGCAGGTCGACCAGCCGCAGCCACAGGCCGTCTACCACCCGCAGCCCGATCGCCCGCGGATCGGCGAGGGCGAGCGCGAGCGGGGGCGGCACCGCGACACGGCGGAGGGTGATCGTGCGGACGAGGTCGACCCCGAAGAGAAAGCTCCAGACAGCCCGCTCCACCGCCGGGCTCGTCGCCATCGCCTCGACGACCATCAGCTCGCCCTTGGGGCCTCGCTCGTCCCAGTCGCCCTTGACCCGGTAGATCGCGTAGCCCTCGGGCGAACCGTCCACCTCGCAGAGATAGCGGTACTTCGGCCCGGCCCCGCGACGCATGTACTCGGCGTCGTGGAGCGTCGCCCAGCGCCACCACTCCTCGGTGCGGCTGAGAGCGCCCGGCGTCACCGCCCGGACGCGCTCGTACACCCCCGGGAACGTGGCCAGCGCCTCGTCCGCGTCCACGAGGCGCAGCCGGCCGACCGGCTCGGCCGGTCGGAGCCACTCCGTCCGCGCCCGCTCGACTTCGAGCGAGCCGTTGAGCGTGGCCAGGCCGTAGCCGAAGCGCTGGTAGATTGCCGCCTCCGACGCCCACAGCACGGCGACGGGCTCGCCCCTCGCCCGGACGTCGTCGAGCTGCTGGCGCATGAGCGTGCGCAGGATCCCCTGCCGCCGGTGCCCCGGCTCGACGCCGACGGCGGTGACGCCCGCGGCCGCCACCTCCCCGCCGGGCACGGTCAGGCGGAACGTGTACGCCCCTGCCGCGCCGACGGACGCGGGTCCGTCGAAGGCGGCGATGAAGCGGTCCGGCTCGGCCGTGCGCCGCCAGTCGTCGTACTCGGTGTCGGACATCTCCTCGCCGAAGGCGGCCAGCAGCGGGGCGACGAAATCGCGCAGGGTCGCGGCGGTGGCGGTGCGGATCGGGTAGCGCGGGATCGGCTCGGTCATGGCGTCATCCTGCCACTTGGAGGAGCCGGCGACACGTCGCGCGGGTCATGGCTCCTAGCGCCGAGGCCGGGTCACGGACCCTCGGCGCAGGACCAGTGGAGGACGATGCCCGTGTCCCCGACGACGGCGGTCCCGGAACGTCCATTGCCGACCAGGTTCTCGAGGACCGCGTCGAGGCTCGACCACACCTCGTCGCCCTGTCGCACCTCGGTGACCTTCACGAAGGCCGCGAACGGCTGCTCGACGCCCACCCAGCCTTGCTCAGGCCTTGTCGCCCGCCTCCTTGGCCACGGCGTCGATCGCCCCCTCGACAGCCTCGGCGGTCTCGTCCGCCACCTCGGCCGCCTGGGCGGCACCCGCCTCCGCGGCACCGCGCGCCTC
>JAGDMV010000011.1 GCA_017860675.1 Chloroflexota bacterium | reverse complement strand
GGGGCTGGAAGAGCCGCCGGCCCGGCTGCTACGCTGCGGACATGATCGTGGTCGTCGGCGCACCCGGCATCCGGCTGGACGAGGAGACCGGACGCGGCGTGCCTGCCGGGCTCGCCGCCCGCATCGCCCTGGCAGCGGCCGGGGCCGGTGCCGGCGTCCAGCTGGCGGGGAAGGTCGGTGACGACCCGGCCGGCGACGAGGTGCTGCTCGGCCTGGCCCGTGCCGGCGTCCGCCACGACGCCATGCTCCGCGACCCGGACCGGGCCACGCCGCTGGCCGTCATCGTCCCGTCCGATCCGGTCACGGTCGAGCCTGCCGTGCTGGAGGCACGTGGCATGCCGGTCCAGCTCGACCGGGCGCCGGCGAGCACCTCACCTGCCGGCGCTGCACCGACGCCGGCCCTCGACGCCGACGATCTTGCCCTCTGCCTCTCCTACCTGCGCGACTTCTCGGTGATCGTCGTGGCCGAGCCGCTGGACCCGCCCGGCATGGCGGCCGCGGGGGCGGCCGCCGCGTTCGCCGGCGCCGACCTCGTCGTGATCGCCTCGGCCGACGGGGCCGAGCTGGAGGCGCCGCCGGGGGCGACCGTGCTGGAGGCACCCGACGATGACCCCGACGACGAGTTCGCCCGTCTCGTCGCCCGGTTCGCCGTCTCGCTCGAGCTCGGGGTCGCCCCAGCAGATGCCTTCACGCTGGCGCTGTCGGGAGCGGGCTGGGAGCAAGTCGCAGGCAGCTGATCGTGCCCGCCGGGCTAGTGGCGGGGCTCTCCGGGCGCTGGCGGCTCACCCTGCGCGGCGGACCCGGTTGCCGGTGCCGGCTCCGGGGCTGACGGCCACAGGTCGGGCGACGGTTCGGCCCCGCGATCGGGCGCCGTCGGGCCAAGCGGCCGCACGAGGTCGGGTCCGTCGTTGCGGGGGTTGTTGACCCGCGTCGAGACTGGGTGACTCACGAGGAGGTCGTCGGGCGCAGGCCGGAGGAGCGCGACGAGCTCGTCCGGTTCCGCGGGCTCGGCGCCCAGCCAGGCCGCCCAGGCCTCCGGCGGCAGGACGACCGGCATGCGGTCATGGATCGGGGCGACGGTCTCGTTCGCGCCGGTCGTGACGATGGCGAACGTCCGAAGCGGCTCGGGCGACTCCGAATCCGGGTCGCGCCAGGGCGACCAGAGGCCGGCAAAGGCCAGTGGGGCGCCGTCAACCCGAGCGATGAAGTGCGGCTGACGGATGCGCTGGTTGACCCGCTGCCACTCGTAGAAGCCGTCGGCCGGCACCAGGCAGCGCCGCTTGGCGAAGGATGCCCGGAATGCGGGCGTGGTGGCCACGGACTCGGCCCTGGCGTTGATGAGGCGGTTGCCGATCTTCGCGTCCTTCGCCCAGGCGGGCACGAGGCCCCAGCGGAAGGCCGTCACCGCCCGACGTGCGTCGGGGCCCTGGACGACAACCAGGCCGAGCTGCTGGGGGGCAAGGTTGAAGCGCCCGCCAGGGGTCTGGGCGAGGTCCTCCGCCTCGAACAGGGCGGCGAGATCAGCGCTCGGCCGCTGCTGTGTGAACCGGCCGCACATGGCCGTACTGTAGCGCTGTCGCCGCCGGCCACCGGCTGGCGTGCCGCCGGTTCCGCCCCCTCCCGCCGTGCGCGCCGCCGCTTTCTGCTACGGTCGGCGCCATGACCGCAACCGGTGCCGACCCGTCCCAGCCCGGCCCCCTCGACCGCGCGACCGCCGAGGCCCTGCTGACCCGGGCGGACGAGCTCCTCGCGACCAGCCAGTACCAGGCCGCCCTTGCCCTGTACGGGCGTGTGGTCGGCTTCCCGGAGGCCCGGGTCACGGCCGCCGCGCTCTACGGCTCAGGCGAGTGCCTGTATCGGCTCGACCAGGACGGCCAGGCGCTGGCCCAGTGGCAGGCCGTCACCCGGCTGCCGGAGACGCCCTCGACCTACCCGGCCTGGCGACAGATAGCGGCGGCGCTGGTACGGGCCGGCGAGCTGCGCCGGGCCCTCGACGCCTACCGCGAGGCCGACAAGCGGGCGCCGGCCCAGGACAAGGCCGAGATCGCCGCCCGCCTCGGCTGGCTGAGCAAGGAGCTCGGCGACCAGCGGGCAGCGGGACGCTACTTCGCCCGCAGCCGCGGTGCCGACGCCGTCCCCTTCGTCACCTACGCGATCATCGGGGTCACCGCGGTGGTCTCGCTCGTCGCCCTGCAGGCAGAGCAGTCGGGCCTGTTCGAGCTCCTCTGGCTCGACAAGCCGGCGCTCGCGGAGGGCGAGTGGTGGCGGCTCGTCAGCCCGGTGCTCGTCCACGCCAGTGTGCTGCACCTGCTCTTCAACATGTACGCCCTGTGGATCTTCGGGCCGGTCGTCGAGCAGATGTACGGGCCGTGGCGCTACCTGCTGATCTACGCTCTCACGGCAGCGGCCGGCTCGCTCGCCAGCTACCTGTTCACCGGCCCGACGCCGTCGGTGGGCGCGTCCGGCGCCATCTTCGGCCTGATGGGCGTACTGCTCGCCGCCAACCGCGCGCACCGCCCGGTGATGGACCGCAGGGCCCGGTTCGTCATGGGCCAGGTCGGCGTGATCATCGTCGTCAACCTGCTGCTGGGCTTCGGCCTGATGGGCGGGCTGGCAATCGACAACGCGGCGCACGTGGGCGGCCTGGTCGCGGGGCTCTGGCTGGGCTTCGTGATGCGGCCGGGGCGCGTCGCCACGCTGGCCTCCTACTGGCAGATGCCCCGGACGCCGGGACAGCCGGCGGAGCCGCTCGCCCAGGGGGGCGGACGGGGGGTGAGCTTCGCTCGTGCCGCGGCGGTGCTGCTGGTGCCGGTCGTGATCGTGGCCGGGGTCGTGCTCGGGGCCAGCGCCTACGTCTGACTGCCGGAGCCGGAGGCGGCGGGTCGCCCGGTCGGACCGCCGGCTGCGCTGCCGGCCCCCAGCAGCTCGCCGGCCCGCCCGCGGAAGCGGCCGAGGAGGCGGTAGTAGTTGCGCCTCGTCTGCCGGTCGAGGTCGACCGCGGCCAGGCCTGCCGACGAGCCGTCCGCGCGACGGAGGATAGGCAGCGCCAGGCAGCGGGCCGAACGAGGCCGGGCGGCGGGGTCGAGCCCGGTCCTCAGGACGAGGCTCCACCACGCGTCGAGGTAGCCGGGGGCGACGAAATGCTCGTCGAGCGGTCCGAGCCGGCGGTACTCGTCGCGACGGAAGGCCAGCCACGCGCCGTCGATCGCGTCGGCGTCCGGACCGGATGATCGTTCGAGGTGGCGCAGGTCGGCTGCCAGGAGGCCGAACGCGCCGGCCACGGCGACCTGCGGATCCGCCAGGGCCTCGGCCAGGGGGCTGAGCGCGTCGCCGGTCGGCTCGACCGACGTCTCCGCGAGCACCACCACCTCTCCCGATGCCCGTTGCAGGCCGACGTTGCGGGCCGCCGCGCAGCCGAGGCGGGCCGAGGTCCAGATCACCTCCGGCTGCCGGCCGCCGATCGGTTCGAGGTTCGCCTCGCCCGGCTGGAGTCTCTCAACCTGGGCAGGCGAGGGGTCGTTTGCGACGACCACGACCTGCGTCCCGGCGGTCGCGTGGGCGCGCAGCCCGGCCAGCGCGCGGGTCAGATCGTCCGGCCGGTCCTCGGCCAGGAGCTGGACGGAGAAGCGCGCATCGGCCGGCATGTCGAGGAGCGATGGCACGGCGGCGGCGCTGCCGTAGCAGATCCGGCCTGCCAGCTCGACCGTGGGTAGGGCGGCCAGAGCCAGGTCGAAGCCGGTGCCGCGGTCGACGACCCGCCAGCCGGCCGCCTCGATCCGCGCCCGGAGCGCGTCGGCGCGGTGCCAGTCGCGCGCGGCCCGGGCGGAGGCACGCTCGCGGGCCAGGGCGACCAGCTCTTCCGGGGCATCGGGGGGCGGGATCCGCACGTATCGAGTGTACGGTTCCCCGGCCGGGCGCGGGCGGGTACGGGCCGGCCTCGGCCAAGCCGGCTCAGGGCCCTGGCGGAACGGTCGGCAGCAGCACGCTGATGCGAGCCCCGTGGGGCGCCAGGTTCTCGGCCACGGCCGTCCCACCGTGCGCGGCGGCGAGCTCGCGGACGATCGCCAGCCCCAGCCCGGTCCCCGGCCCGCTGCGAGCAGGGTCTCCCCGCCATGACCGTTCGAAGACCCGGTCCTGCGCCCCCGGTGGCAGGCCCGGCCCGTCGTCCGCGACCGAGATCGCGAGCCCGGGGCCGGCCGCCAGGTCCACCGGCCGGGCGGCGAGGACGACGCGACCGCGGACCGACCCGGGCTCCGGCTCAGCCCGGGCGGTCAGCGCCCGGAGAGCGTTCTCCAGCAGGTTCGACACGATCCGTTCGAGCGCAAGGCGATCGGCGAGGATGGCCGGCGCGCCCGGGTCCACCTCGACGGCGACGTCGACCGCCGCCGATTGCGCACGGGGCGCGAAGCGGGCCGCCGCGTCGTCGAGCAGCGGCCGCGGCTGGATCCGCTCTGGGTGGAGCCCGCGGCCCCCGGCCCGGAGGGATTCGATCGCGCCGAGCTCATCCACCAACCGCTCGAGACGGGCCGTCTCGTCGCGGATGGCCGTGGCGGCGTGGGTGGCGGCCGGGCCATCGGCCGTGCCGTCGGCGAGCGCCTCGGCGAAGCCGCCGATGACCGTGAGCGGAGTCCGCAGGTCGTGCCGCAGGTTGGCCAGCATCTCGTCCTCCGCCCGGCGCGCCTCCGCCAGCTCGCCGGCCATCAGCCGGAAGTGCTCGGTCAGCTCGCGGACCTCGGCCGGCCCCTCGGCGGGCAGGTCGGGCGTCGCGGCACCGGACGGGATCGAGGCCGTCGCCGCCGTCAGGCGCCGCAGCGGCCCGGTGGTGGACCGCGCCAGCAGCCAGGCGAGCGGGGCGCCGACGAGCAGCACCGCCAGCAGGACGACCGGCAGGGTCCGGGCGAGATCGCGTGCAGCGTCGGCCGCCGCACGGTCGGGCTTCGCCAGGACGAGGGCGCGCGAGCGGAGCGCGGCGGCGCGGTCGATCGCCACCGCGACGGTGGCCCACTCGCGGCCGTCGTCGAAGCGCACGAGCCCGCTGGCTGCGTCGCCTCGATCGGCGTCGCGCTGGCTGGGGAGCGACTCGTCGGGCCGGACGGCGCCGTCGATCGTCACCACCGTGCCGTTGGCGGCCACGAACAGGACGGCGAGCTCCGGGTCGGCCAGCTCGTCTCGGATCGTGGTCAGCGCCTCGGCGGCGTTGGTCCGGTTGAGTCGCACGGCCGACTGGGCGACCACGGCCGTCCCCATCGAGCGCAGGGTGGCGAAGGTCGCCTCGCGGTGCAGGTCGCGGAGCACGATGAACAGGGCTGCGCCAGCGGCGACGACGGCTGCCAGCCCGACGGCGGTGAACGCGAGGAGCATCCGGCCCCGGAGCGACCGCGGCATGGTCAGCTCCCCGGGCTGCCGGGCAGCGAGTCTCGCTCTGGCACCGGGGCCCGCTCGGGCGGTACCAGCCGGTAGCCGAGACCCCGGATCGTCTCGATCGTCGGGCCGTCCGCGCCCAGCTTCTTGCGCAGCTCGGCGACGTGGACGTCCACCGTGCGCGTCTCGCCGGGGAAGTCCGTGCCCCAGACGCCCTCGAGCAGGGCGTCGCGGGTGAGGACGATCCCCGGGTCGCGGGCCAGGGCGGCGAGGAGGTCGAACTCGCGGGCACGCAGCTCGAGCCGCCGCTCGCCGACCGTGGCGTCGCGACGTCGGGGATCGACACGGAGGCTGCCGACCTCGATCGGCCGGCCGCCCGACGCGGTCGCCGCCGTCCGCCGCAGGATCGCCTTCACCCGGGCGACGAGCGCCCGGGGGTTGAACGGCTTGGTGACGTAGTCGTCGGCGCCGAGCTCCAGGCCGACGATGGCGTCGACGTCGTCCGAGCGAGCGGTGAGCATCAGGATCGGGGTGTCGCCGCGGCGGCGCAGCTCGCGGCAGACCTCCCAGCCATCGACTTTGGGGAGCATGAGGTCGAGGATCACGAGGTCGGGATCGTGGCGGGCGGCGACGGCGAGGGCCTCGTCGCCGTTCCGGGCGACGAGCACGGCGAAGCCCTCGCGCTCGAGGTAGAGCCGGACCAGCTCGACGATGTTCGGCTCGTCGTCGACGACGAGGATCCGCTTCAACGCGTGCTCCTTTGCGGCCTGCTCCCCGAGTGTACGGCGGCTCGACGGCGTATCGCCCCGCGTGCGCGCCGGCCCGTGTAAGGCGCGCGTAAGCAAGCGTCAGGGTAGCCGCGGGCCCGGACGAGGGCCGCGGTGGACGCTGGCGGGTCCCGCGGGCGGGAGCCATCGCCGTGACCGCAGCCGGACCACCGCCCGGCCGCGCACGGCGCTCGCCCGGGGGAGTATCGTCAGGCGTGCCAGGGTCCCGGCGGGACGGATCGCCGGTCCCCCGGACGGTCGACAGGAGCGCGCTTCGCATCGTGCCCACCAGGTTCTGGCATCCCTTCGCCGACATGCACCGCGTCGCCGACCACGAGGTGGTCCTGGCCCGGGGCGAGGGCGCCTGGATCGAGGACGAGGACGGTCGCCGCTACCTCGACGCCACCGCCGGCCTCTGGTACTGCAACGTGGGTCACGGCCGGGCGGCCATCGCCGAGGCGGCGGCAGCGCAGCTCCGGACGCTGGCCGCGTACTCCACCTTCGGGCCGTTCACCTCGCGCCCGACGCTCGACCTGGCCGAGCGGCTGGCGGGCATGGCGCCGATCGAGGAAGCGGTCGTGTTCTTCGGCTCGGGCGGCTCGGATGCGGTGGACACGGCGGCCAAGCTCGCCAGGCGCTACTGGGACGTCCGCGGTCATCCCGAGCGCCACCTGATCGTCAGTCGCGAGCATGCCTACCACGGGATGCACGCGTTCGGAACCGGCCTCTCCGGCATCCCGGCGATGCGCGAGGGCTACGGCGGCCCGATCGTGGGCGACACGATCCAGGTCGGCGCCCACGACATCGACGGGCTGGAGCGCCTCTTCGCGGAGCGTGGCCACGAGATCGCGGCTTTCATCGGCGAGCCGGTCATCGGGGCGGGCGGGGTCATCCCACCGGTCGACGGCTACTGGGAGGCGGTCGGCCGGCTGTGCGACGGCTACGGGGTGCTGCTCGTGGCCGACGAGGTGATCACCGGCTTCGGGCGCCTGGGAACCACCTTCGGCGTCGAGCGCTTCGACGTCGTTCCCGACATGGTCACCTTTGCCAAGGGGGTGACATCGGGCTATCTCCCGCTCGGCGGGGTGCTGGTCGGGGGCCGGGTGCGGGAGCCGTTCTGGGATGGGGCCAGCGGCCCGGTCTTCCGCCACGGCTACACCTACTCGGGTCACGCCACCGCCTGCGCTGCCGCGATGGCCAACCTTGACATCCTCGAGGGCGAGCGACTGATCGAGCGGGTGCGGTCGCTCGAGCCGGTGCTGGCCCGCGAGATCGGCCGTCTCGCCGAGGCGCCCCTGGTGGGCGAGACCCGGGCGATCGGGCTGACCGCGGCCGTCGAGATCGACCCTTCCGTGATCGCTGCCGACCCGGGCCTGCCGGAGCAGGTGGCGGCCGCGGCCCGGCGCCATGGCGTCCTCACCCGGGTCCTCCGCGGGGTGGCGCTGCAGGTATCGCCGACGTTCGTCATCGGCGAGGACGAGATCGCCACGCTCGCATCCGGCCTCGAGGCGGCCCTGTCCGAGACGGCCACCCGCGCCGCGGCCCACCGCTGAAGGCCGGGCGCCGGATGGCCTCGCAGCCCGCGACGATCGACGAGCTCCAGGCCGCCCTGCGGACCCACGACTACGTGGCCGACCGCTCGCTGTCGACGGCCGTCTTCCTGGCGCTCGCCCTCGATCGGCCGATCCTGCTCGAGGGCGAGGCCGGGGTGGGCAAGACCGAGCTGGCCAAGGCCCTCGCCGCCGTGCTGGGCACGCGCCTCATCCGGCTCCAGTGCTACGAGGGCCTCGACGTCACCACCGCGGTCTACGAGTGGAACTACCCGCGCCAGATGCTGGAGATCCGGCTGCTGGAGGCGCGGGGCGAGGTCGGGCGGGCCACGGCCGCCGACATCTTCGGCCCCGACTTCCTGCTCCGCCGCCCGATCCTGCAGGCGCTCGAGGCGACCGGCGGCGCCGCCCCTGTGCTGCTCGTCGACGAGATCGACCGGGCCGACGAGGAGTTCGAGGCCTACCTGCTCGAGGTCCTGTCCGACTTCCAGGTGACCATCCCCGAGATCGGCACGGTCCGGGCCGAGCTGCCGCCGCACGTGGTGCTGACCTCCAACCGGACACGCGAGGTGCACGACGCGCTGAAGCGCCGCTGCCTCTACCACTGGATCGACTACCCGACGGTGGACAAGGAGGTGGAGATCGTCCTTGCCCGGCTGCCGGCGGTGCCCGGAGCGCTTGCGCGGTCGGTCGTCGCCTTCGTCAACGGGTTGCGCGAGGCCGACCTCGTCAAACCGCCGGGCGTCGCCGAGACGCTCGACTGGGCGGCGGCGCTGCTGGCCCTCGGCGCCCGGGTGCTCGACCCCGACCTGGTCGATGACACGCTCGGCGTGCTGCTCAAGTACGAGGAGGATGTCCGCCGTGTCCGGGGCGCCGCAGCCGCGTCGATCCTGGAAGGCGCGGCGTCGCGAACCACGGCTGGCCCGGGTGAGGCGGGCGATGCCGCCGGCCCGGGCTCCACGGGCTGACGCGATCGTGCCGGCCACGGTCAGCCTGGCCCCCCTCGACCCGATCGGAGCGTTCGACGGCCGGGTCTTCGTCCACAACACCGTGCTCTTCACCCGGGCGCTGCGGGCGGCGGGGCTGCCGACGGACCTGGCGGGGGCGCTCGACTTCGCCCGTGCCCTCGCCCTCGTGGACCTTGCCGAGCGCGACCAGGTTCGGGCCGCGGGGGCCGCCATCTTCTGTCGCCGGCGGGCGGACATTGAGCCCTACGACAGCGTCTTCGACGCGTTCTGGCGCCGCCATGCGGTATCCATCCGGCCTCCCGGCCTCGCCGAGGCCGGGCAGGCACAGGATGGCGGGCGGGAGGCCGCCGGAGCCGAGGGCGGGTCGCGGGGGGGCCCGGTCGAGCCGGTCATCACCGACCGGCCCGTGCGGGCCGAGCCTGGCGGCGAGGCGGCCGCCGAACCTGAGCGCGGACCGCGCTGGGTCGTCTCGCCGCGTTCGTTCTCGGTGGAGGAGGCGCTCCGTCACCGGGCGTTCGGGCGGATGTCGCCGGGCGAGCTGCGCGACGCCGAACGGCTGATCGACGGGCTGCGGCCGGTCCTGGCCACCCGTCGCACCCGACGCTACAAGACCGGCAGGCGGGGCCGGGCTCCGGCGCCGCGGGCCATGCTGCGGCGCAACCTGGCGAACGGGGGCGACCTGCTCACCTGGACCTGGCGCCGCCGGGTACGCCGTCCGCGGTCGATCGTCCTGGTCTGCGACGTGTCGGGGTCGATGGACATCCACGCCCGCCTGCTCGTGCGCTTCGCCCAGGCGCTGGCGCGGACGGCGGGGGTCCGGACCGAGGCGTTCGTCTTCGGCACGCGGCTGACCCGGATCACCCGGGAGGTGCGCGGCCGCGACCCCGACGCCGCGCTCCGAAAGGTCGGGGCGGCCGTGTCCGACTGGGCCGGCGGGACCCGGATCGGCGACAGCCTGCGCGAGTTCAACCTCCGCTGGGCCCGGCGAGTCCTGCGCTCGTCGGCGGTCGTGCTCGTCGTCTCCGACGGCTGGGACCGGGGCGACCCGGCCCTGGTCGGGAGCGAGGTCGCCCGGTTGCAGCGAAGCTGTCACCGGCTGATCTGGCTGAACCCGCTGTCCGGGGCAGATGCGCCCGTGCCGGCGACGGCGGCGATGGCGGCGGCCCTGCCGTATGTCGACGACTACCTGCCCGCCCGCGACCTTGCCTCGCTCACCCGGCTCGGTGAGCTGCTGGGCGGCCTGGGGCTGGGGAGCGCAGGCCGGCCCCCGCGCACCGGCCGGCCGGCGACGTGGCCGGTCGAGGGCGAGCCACGCTCCGGGCACCCGAGGCGAGCGCGTCGTGCCCCCGGCGGCTCGCCCCGATCCGCCGCGCCGCGGGT
The DNA here is from genome assembly GCA_017860675.1 of Chloroflexota bacterium. GTDB lineage: Bacteria > Chloroflexota > Limnocylindria > Limnocylindrales > CSP1-4 > CTSoil-043. Next base: position 6,077 of record JAGDMV010000011.1, on the reverse strand, counting down.
GGCTGTTGCTCCCGGGATGGTGGGAGTCGGTGAGCCGCCGGCGGGCGAGCCGCGGCGGCTGCCGCGCGGCCGCGGAGAGGACGAACGACGGTGACGAGCGACGGAACCGGAGGCCATGCCGCCCCGAATCGACCGACGGCGGACCCGGCCCGCGCACGGGAGCTCGAAGCTGCCTGGGGAGCCCGCGTCCGGGCAAACCGGGAGCAGGCCGAACGCGTCCGCGAGGGCCCGGCGGGGGACGATTTCTATGCCCCGGTCAGCGGCATGTTCCGCGCCGATCCCCGGCGCAGGGGTGATCCGGACCTCGACGCGGTGCTCGCCCTGGCCCATCCCGGTGAGCGCTGGCTGGACGTCGGCGCGGGAGCCGGTCGCTTCGCCCTGCCGCTCGCGCTCGTGGTCGGCGAGGTCGTCGCCCTGGAGCCGTCGCCGGGCATGCGTGCGGCGCTGGCCGAGGAGATCGCCGCCCACGCTATCGGCAACGTCGTCCAGGTGGCGGCTGCCTGGCCTCCCGCCGATCCTGCCCTGGCCGAGGCGGTCCGGGCCGACGTCGTCCTCCTTGCCAACCTGGGCTACGACATCGAGGCCATCGGGCCGTTCCTCGACGCGCTCGAGGCGGCCGCACGCACCCGCTGCGTCGCGGTCCTGGGCGAAACATCGCCGGTCAAGGCGGCCCACCCCTTCTGGCCGCTCGTTCACGGGGAGGAGCGGGTCCCGCTGCCCGCCCTGCCCGACTTCCTGGAGCTGCTCGCCGCCCGCGGCCGGGCGGTCGAGGTGACCATCGTCGAACGGAGGACCCGGCCGTTCCCGTCGCGCGAGGCGATCGTGACCTGGCTCCGCAACCAGCTGTTCGTCGGCGAGGGAAGCGCCGGGGATGGGCGGCTGCTCGGCGCGCTGGAGGGCCGCGCGGTCGAGGGGCCGGACGGCTTCCGGCTCGCCGGGGCCGAGCCGGGCCGGATCGGGATCGTGCGCTGGGTGCCGCCGGGTGCTCGCCGATGAGCGCCCCGACAGGTGGCGGGAACGGCGCTCGGCCGGCCGTCCCGGGCGAAGGTCCCGACATCGCCACGGATGGCGACCCGGGTCGTCCGAGGATCCGGATCGGCGGGGAGCGGACCATCCGGGCTGGCCGCGAGCGTGCCTGGGCGATCCTGACCGACCCCCTCGCGGTCGCAGCCTGCCTGCCGGTCCCGGCGACGGCCGAGATGGTCCCGCCCGACGGCTTCGTGGTCGCCGCGACGGTGACCGTGCTCCTCTTCCAGCTGCGGGTGGCAGTCGAGGGACGGTTCGTCGAGCGCGTCGAGCCGGAGCGAGCCGTGCTGAGGGGCACGGCGGTCGTCCCCGGCGGCGGTGTGTCGGTTGAAGCTCGCCTCGAGCTGCGCGCCGACACGGACACCTCGACGACCCTGCGCTGGGAGCTGGAGGCCAGCCCGACCGGCCTGGCGGCGACCCTTGCAGGCGACGGCGGGGTGCCGGCGCCCGTGCTCGACGCCGTCGAGCGGACGCTGGGGTGCCTCGTTGCGCGCGCGGAGATGATCGAGCGGTGATGGAGCGGATCTCGCGCGCCATCGGTCCCCTGGGCACGAACGTCCACGTCGTTGCCGACACCGCCACCCACGAGGCGATCGCCATCGATACGGCGATTCCGAGCCTGGCCTGGGTCACCGGGGAGCTGGAGTCCCGGGGCTGGCGGCTGCGTTTGATCGTCGCAACCCACGGTCACTGGGACCACATCGGTGACAGCGCCGCCATCCAGGAGTGGACAGCCCGTCGCCCCGAGCCGGCCGCGCCCGGTGAGACCCACGCCGAACCTGCCGAAGCCATCGTGGCTGCGGAACCCGCTGTCGGCGGAGTTGGGGCTGTGCCCGGTAGCCTCCGCGTCGACGCCCCGCGGGGTTCATGGCTGGACCCCGGCGGGCCGGCCGCGATCGCCGCCCACCGCGCCGACTGGCACCTGCTAGCCGAGCCCGACACATTCGCCGCGCCGTTCCCGATCCCGCCCTGCGTCGCCGCGGTCGAGCTGGCGGAGGGCGGCCACATCCGCTTCGGCTCGGTCAGGCTGGAGGTGCTCCACACGCCGGGCCACACCGAGGGGTCGGTCTGCCTCCTGGCCCCCGACGACGGCCTGCTGTTCAGCGGCGACACGCTGTTCGCCGGCGGCTGGGGCCGCGTCGATCTTGCCGGGGGGTCCCCCGGGGAGATGGTCAGGTCGCTCAGCCGGCTGGCGATGCTCGCTGGCTCGACGCGGGTCCTGCCGGGGCACGGCCCGGCGACCACGATCGAGCGGGAGCGCCCGTGGCTGGAGCTCGTCGTCCGCGAGGGGCGGCTGCCACTCTGACGCGGGCGCCACGCAGACCACGGTGTGCGCGGCAGCGGTCCGCCGCGAAGCTGCCCGGCGACTCCTGTCAGCGCCTGTACGTGCCCGTCAGGCGGGCCTCCCCGAGCACGTTCCCGGCGATGGCCCTGCGCACGTCCGCAGCCGTCGGCCTCGACGGCAGCGGCGGCGGCTTCGCCAGGGCGTAGAGAGTGAATACGTAGCGGTGGGTGCCCGACGGCGGGCACGGGCCGCCCCAGCCGGTCCGCCCGAAGTCGTTGCGTCCCTGCGGCGGGGGGCCGGCGGCCGGGACGGCCTCAGGCAGGCTGGTCACATCAGCGCCGATCGTGGCGACCACCCAGTGGACGAAGCCGCGCGCGTCCGGGTCGTCGACCAGCAGCGCGAACGCGACCGTGCCAGCGGGCGCCCCCGACCAGTCGAGGGGAGGGGACAGGTCCGGCCCGTCGCACGAGTGTCGCCGCGGGATCGGCTCGCCGTCGGCGAAGGCAGGACTGGTGAGGGAGAACGTCGTCGCCGCCATCGTCGCCTCCTGGCTCTCGTTCGGGTCCGCCCCACCCGCGCCGCAGGCACCGGCCACGAGGGCCGCGGCGAGCATCGCAGCGAGCACGGACCGTCGCATTGCGGGCACGCCTCATTCTCCCGCCGTGGGCGGCAGTCCGCCAGCCCGGCCCCGGCCAGCTGGGCCCAGGCCCGGCCAACGGCGAGCCCGGCCCCTCGCAGCCCCGGCCGGCGCTACCCGCCTTCGGTGAAGACCACCTCCTTGCGCCAGACCGTGATCCGCGACGTCACGGCGAACCCGGCGCGCTCGTACAGCCCGAGCGCCCCCGTCTCGTTCTCGCTGTCCACGTCGAGCACCGCGCTGTCCAGCCCCCGGTCCCGGAGCACCCGGAGGCTGGCCCCGATGAGCGCGCGCGCGACCCCCTGCCGGCGCCAGGGCACGCGCACGCCGATCGCGTCGAGCCAGGCACACCGCCGCCCGAAGGCGGCGTTGTCCGCCTGGTCGACGAGGGGGAGGACGAAGCCGGCAACCTCGTTCCCGTCCCAGGCAACCTGCCACAGGCCGACATCCTGGCGGGGATCTTCGAGGACGTGCCGGTCATCCTCCTCCGTCGCCTCGAGATAGCCCCAGTGGTCCCGGAAGGCGTCGTCGACGGCGCGCAGCACGCGCCGCACGTCGCCCGGCGTGCAGACCGGGCGGATCTCGAGGGACGCCGGCAGGGCCACCTCGGGCGGGTCGTCGAGCGTGGGCCGGACCATCTTGAAGAAGTAGCGCGCCGGGCGGTAGCCCTCCTTCGCGTAGAGGGTGGCTGCGCCCGTCATCCCGGCCATGGTGAAGGAGTCCAGCCAGGCCGGCCCGGGCCCGCGAACGTCGCCCGCGGGTTCCGCACGCGCAAGCAGGGCGGCCTCGTTGTGGCGGAGCAGGGCTGTGCCGATGCCCCGGCGCCGGACCTCCGGCAGCAGCTGGCCGCGGTGACACAGGATGCGGACCCCGGATGGCTCCACCCGGATGTCGCGCCAGCTCCAGCCGACGACCCGCCCGTCGATCTCCACGATCACCAGGTCGCGCTCCGGGATCCAGCGCGCCGGCTCCGCGTGCGAGAGATCGCTGGCCAGCGCCTCCTCGGAGAGCGTCTCGTCGACGCCGTCGGCCAGCCAGGCGGCGTTGCGGACGGCGGCCAGGGCCGGGATGTCGCCCGGCCCAGCGTAGAGGCGGAAGCGGAGCCCCGGGACCTCCGGGGCGCCGACGACCTCTACACCCGCGCCCCGCTCGGTCACGGTGCCCGCTCCCCGCGCTTGAGCGCCGCCCGGGCGGCGCCGGCGCGGCCGATGACCGTCCAGCGGCGGCGCTCCTCGCGCCGGGCGAGCGCGTCCTGCTCGAGCAGCACGTGTCGCTCCTCGCGGCGAAGCTTCTGCCAGCCAGTGAACCGGTCGGCGGCAAGCTCGCCGTTGGCTACCGCCGCGACCACTGCGCAGCCAGGCTCGCGCTCGTGGGCGCAGTCGCTGAAGCGGCAGCCCTCGGCCAGGCCCTCCACGTCGGCGAAAGCCGCTGTGAGGCCGGCCTCATCGCCCCATAGCCCGAGCTCGCGGAGCCCTGGCGTGTCGACGAGGCAGCCCCCGCCGGGCAGGACGACGAGCTGCCGGCGGGTGGTGGCGTGCCGGCCACGGGCATCGTCCTGGCGGATCTCGCGGGTTGCCAGCAGCTGCTCGCCGGCGAGCGCGTTGATGAGCGTCGACTTGCCCACGCCAGACGATCCGACCACGGCAATGGTGCCGTCACGGGCGAGCCCGGCCACCGCGTCGAGACCGTCGCCGGTCCAGGCGCTGACGGCCAGCACCGGCACCCCCGCCGCCACCTCGGCGACGGCCACCTCGGCGATGGCGATCTCCACCGGGCCTCGGGCCAGGTCGGTCTTGGTGAGGACGACGACCGGCCGGGCGCCGCTCTCCCAGGCGACGGCCAGGTAGCGCTCAAGGCGGCGCGCGTTGAGGTCGCGGTTGAGCGACGTCGCCACCAGCACGACGTCCACGTTCGCGGCCAGCACCTGGACGGGGATCGCGTGGTCGTGGGCCGCGCGCCGGACGAGCGCAGTCCGGCGGGGCAGGACGGCGTGGATCGACGCGGTTCTCTCCGCCGGTCGGGCGGCGATGGCGACCCAGTCGCCGACGGCCGGCAGGTCGCCGGGTCCCGCTCCGTGGCGCAGCCGCCCGGTCAGCGTGGCCAGCAGCGAGCCACCGCCCCAGGCGACCTCGCAGGCGCCGCGGTGCTCGATCGTGACCCGGGCCGGGACCCACCCGTCCCCGGGTCGCTCCGTGCGCAGCCGCGCGAATGCCGCCGCCCATCCCTCGTCCCAGCCCAGGCAGGCGAGGGCCGCGGGAACGGCGCTCACGGCGCCGCTCCCCGCTCATCCGCCGGCGGCGTGAACGGGCGGCGCCACTGTGTCTCGCGCGTCACCTCGCGGAAGCCCATCCGCTCGTACAGCCGGAGGGCTCCGGTTTCGTTCTGCGAATCGACCCCGAGCGCGGCCTCGTTCATGCCCCGGTCGCGCAGGGCGGACAGCGCCCGGGTGATCAGGGCGGAGGCGACCCCCCGGCCCCGCCACGGAGCGAGGACCGAGATGTTCTCGCACCAGCCGCGGCGGACGTCTCCCTCCGCATTCTCGGCCGGGTTGATGAACGGCCGCACCATGCCGACGACCTGGCCGGCCTCCCAGGCGACCTGCCAGAGCGAGGTGTCGTTGAGCGGATCGGCCCGGAACTCCTCCCAGCGCTCGTCGGACGAGTCGGAGTCGCTCGCTCCCCAGTGGCCGCGGAAGGCCTCGACCTCGGCCTCGAAGATCGCCCGGAGGTGCTCGGGCCGGACCGGCCGCACCTCGATCCCGGCCGGCAGCGGCAGGTCCGGGATGTCGTCGAGGGTCGGCCGGACCATCTCGAAGTCGGTTCGGACGTGCTCGTAGCCGCGCGCCCGGAGGACCGCCGCCCGAGGCTCGTTGCGGCCGAAGACCGTGGCGGCCAGGACGCGTGGCCGGTCGGTCGGCCGCCCGGCGGCGATGGCCGCGTGGCGAGCCTCGGCCCAGTCGAGCATGACCGTCCACGTCGCCGCCGGCGCGACTGGATCGGCGAACACGATCGAGTAGTGGACCCGCTCGCCCCGCAGCTCATCTGCCCAGGCGACCCGGACGTAGCCGGCCGGCTGGCCATCGACCTCAGCCAGGCGCAGGTCATGTGCCGGGTCGCAGTTGACGAGGTG
>JAGDMV010000255.1 GCA_017860675.1 Chloroflexota bacterium | reverse complement strand
ATCATCAGCAAGGGCCTCGCCAGCCGGATGCCGGCCCGCCAGCTAATCGGCCCGCTCTACGCATTCAACGCGCTCGTCCTGCTGCCGGCGGCTCCGTTCGTCGCCTGGACGTGGAGCCCGCAGATCGTCGCCCTCCACCTCTTCTCGGTTGGCTGCATGGCCATCTCGGTTGTCTCCGTCTGGGACATGTACGACACGGGCTCGGCTTCGGCGGCGATGACCGCGCTGGCCATGAGCCCGCTCGCCGCCGCACTCGGCACGGCCGTGCTCGTGCCCGAGTCCTTCCGCCCGGCCCAGGCCGTTGCGGCCGCCGCGGTGACGGCCGGTGTGCTGGTGGCGCTGCGCGACGCCTTCGCCGGGCTGGGCCGGCGGGGCACGGCCGTCCGGGTGCTGGGCGCGGCGACCGGGACCGGGCTCCTCACGGTCTGCGCGCGCCTCCTCGGGGACCTCGGATCGGGCGTCGTGGAGACCTACGTGGTCAGGACGGCGATCGCGGCGGTCGTCTTCCTGCTTCTCTTCCCGCCACGCGACATCGCGGTTCGCGAAGCCCCGCGCCTGTTCGTGCGGGCCCTCGTCGTCACGACCTACTTCGTGCTCGTCATCATCGGCGCCCAGCAGGGCAGCCCGGTCGTCGTCCAGACGCTGGTCGCCACCACGCCGCTCTTCGTCCTCGCCTGGGAGTCGATCCAGCGGCGGTCCCTGCCGCCGGCCCGCGGGCTGGTGGCCGCCGCGATCGTTGTCGCCGGGGTGGCCGCCATCGCCGTCATGTGAGAGGCTGGGCAGGAGTGAAGCCGAAGTGCAGGGAGAGCCGATGATGCGTGCGCTGGTCGTCTACGAGTCGATCTACGGCAACACCCAGGCGGTCGCGAAGGCGGTCGTCGGGGGGCTGTCGACGGCGATGGACGTGGAGCTGATCGAGGTTGGGGCAGCCCCGGCGATCGTCGGCGACGTCGTTGACCTGCTGGTCGTCGGTGGGCCGACCCACGCGCATGGCATGAGCAAGCCCGAATCGCGCGCGAGCGCAGCCGGCAAGGCCGGCGATCGGCTGGTGTCGCGGGGTGTCGGGATCCGCGAGTGGCTCGAGTCGGTGAGGGTGGGGTCTCGGCCGATCGCCGCGGCGGCGTTCGACACGCGCATCAAGGGCCCCGAGCTCCTCTGGGGCTCGGCTGCGAAGGCTGCCGAGAAGGAGCTCCGCCGGCTGGGCCTGCGGGTGGTCGTCCCGGCGGGCAGCTTCCTCATCGGCGGCCCGACCGGACCGGTCTTCGACAGGGTGCTCGACGGGGAGCTGGAGCGGGCGCGAAGCTGGGGCTCGGCGCTGGCCGCCAAGGTCGCAGCCGGGTAGCGAGACCCGCCTGTCCCGGCGCGCCGATCCTCTGCGGGCGGCCGGTGCGGCGCGGTGCGTCGCTGCACAGGCCCATCGTCCGGGAGCCCGATGAACGGCCGGGCGATTGGGCCGACGCAGCCGGGCCCGCATAGTCACCACCATGGACGCCGATCCCGCCACCCTTGTTCGTCCTCCTGCACGCCACGGCCGGCCGCGCGCTCTCGCCGCCCTGGTCGCGGTGGCCGTGCTGGCCGTCGCAGCCTGGGTCCCGACCCCTGCCGCCGCCACGGTCGCCGACCCGATGGGCGACGAGCTGATGCGGCTGACGAACCTCGACCGCGGGGCGCTCGGCAAGGCGGCGCTCACGATCGACCCCACGCTGGCGAGCTTCGCCCGCGACTACGCCTTCACCTGCCCGACCGAGCCGACGATGACCGTCAGGGGTCGGGCTCAGGACATGGCCGACCGGGGCTACTTCAGCCACAGCGTGGCAGGCTGCCTGAAGGCCGACGGCTCGACGGTCAGCGCCCTCGACGTGATGGCCGACCTTGGCTACCGGACGTCGCGCGGCGAGAACATCGCCAAGAACACGTACGGCGCCGGGGAGGCGACGTATGCGTACGGGTGCGCCATCGACGGCACCGGCTGCGCCGGCACGACACCCTCGCCCGCCACCGTCGCCGTGGCCCAGCAGGGTTTCATGGCCAGCTCCGGCCACCGGGCGAACATCCTGGGCGCGTCGACACGACCCCGCCGACCTTCGTGCGGCGCACCGGGACGAACGCGCTGAACGCCGGCTACGGCCGGACGATCGGGGCGACTGTCGCTGACGGGGTAAGGCTCGCCCTGTCGCTGACGGGGTGAGGCTCGCCCGGCTCGAGGTTCGGGTGGACGGCCGCCTGGCCCGGGCCTGGACCCTGAGCGGCACGCTGGCGGAGCGGCACGTATACATCTCTGCGAGCTGGCTCCGGCGCGGCCGGCACCTCGTCCGCTGGACGGTCCGCGACGCGGCCGGCAACGTCCGTACCTCGGCGTTCTACCTGTACGTCCGGTAGCTCGGCCGTCGCGGCGAGGGCGCCTCCGCGCCCGGTCGCGCGCCCGCGGGTTCCGCGGACACCTCAGCGGACGCGTCACCAGCCGTTGGCGTGGATCCGCTCGGGGTGGAAGCGCCTGACCGTGC
>JAGDMV010000254.1 GCA_017860675.1 Chloroflexota bacterium | reverse complement strand
GCCGAGCCCCACCCGGCCCTGGTCGCCGGCGCCGGGCCGGTCGTGCGGACGGGCTCGGCGGGCGAGGACGGCTACTCGGGCTTCACCATGCGCGACCTGGCGACCGGGACGACGGTCCCGACCGAGCTCGACGGGCTCCTGCGCAGCCACGGTGCCCGCCGCGTCGTGATCTGCGGACTCGCCACCGACTACTGCGTGAAGGAAACGGCGCTGGACGCCGTTGCCAACGGCTACGCCACCGAGGTCCTGCTGGCCGGCATCCGGGCGGTCGACCTCGTGCCCGGCGACGGGGAGCGCGCCCTGGCCGAGATGGCCGCGGCGGGTGTGGTGCTGATCGGCGAGGCCGCAAGCGTCCCGGGAGGTGCGCAATGAAAGTGACGACGCTGCTCGCCCTCGCCGCCGGTGCGTTCGGGGGGCTGGTCGCCGCCGAGCGCTGGGTGGCCGGCCTGGTCGCCCGGGGCGAGGGACCCGACCCTGTCATGCGGATGGTCGTGCTGATCGAGGCGCCGATCGAGGCCGTCTGGGAGGAGATCGCCGACGTGGAGCGCCAGCCCCTGTGGATGTCCGAGATGAAGCGCGTCCGGGTACTCAGCCCGGGTCCGCTCCGCGTCGGCAGCCGGGCCGAGGCCGACGTCCGCATCTTCATGGTCGGGGTGGTCGACGAGGTCGAGATCGACGTCTTCGAGCCACCGTTCCGGTTCGGGATTCGCCATGCGGGCGCCTGGAGCGGCCGCGGGCTCATCACGCTGGAGGCGGTCGACACGGGACGGACCCTCGTCCGCTGGACCGAGCGGCTCTGGCCGCCCGTCTTGCCGGCCCTCACCCAGGCGCTCCAGAAGCCGGTCCTGGGCGGGATCTTCCAGGCCGACCTCGAGCGGCTGAAGGAGATCGTCGAGGCGGGCTGGGCCGAGACGCACGCCGGGGCCGGGGCCGACGCCGGCTGACGGGCCGACCGCCGCCTCGCACCGTCCGAAGCCCCGCCGACCGGGAGGCCACCCGCCCGTGGAGATCCACCTCGTCGACGCGACCTACGAGCTGTTCCGGGCGTACCACGCACCTCGGCCAGCAGTCCGCGGTCGCGGCGGGATGCCCCTCGGGGGCGTTGCGGGGCTGGTGGAGACGCTCCTCTTACTGCTCCGGCGCGAGGATCTGCTGGCGCAGTTCCCGGTCGCCGAGGAGGCGATCACCGCCCTGGGTCTCGTCCTGTGGCCGATGGTCGAGGTCGAGGCGGACGATGCCCTGGCGACCGCCGCGGCCCGCTTCTCCGCTGCCCCCGACGTGGAGCGGGTCGTCATCTGCACGGTCGACAAGGATCTCGCGCAGTGCGTCCGCGATGGCCGGGTCGTGCTCCGTGACCGTCGCCGCGGGCTGACCTACGACGAGGCGGCGGTGATCGAGCGCTGGGGCGTGCCGCCGGGCGCCATCCCCGACTTCCTGGCCCTGGTCGGCGACGCGGCCGACGGCTTCCCCGGGCTGCCCGGCTTCGGGCCGCGGACCGCGGCCGCGCTGCTGGCGCGCTTCGGGCGGCTCGAGTCGATCCCGGACGACCCGGCGGCCTGGGAGGTGCCTCTCCGGGGAGCCGAGCGACTGGCGGCGACCCTCCGCGCGGGCCGCGGCGATGCGTTCCTGTTCCGGCACCTGGCCACGCTCCGTACCGATGTGCCGCTGACCGAGCGCGAGCCGGATGACCTGTGCTGGCGCGGCACGCCGCGCGGGGCCTGGACCGACTTCTGCACCCGCTGGGGGCTGCCCTCGCTGGCTGGCCGGCCGCACCGCTGGCGCTCGGTCTGACGGCTGCAGGGCCATCCCCACCGTGGTAGCCCGCCCCCGGCCGGCGTTCGCGCGGGCGCCCGCGCCCGCGGCCGACTCCCGCGTCCTATCCGGCCAGCGTCATCGCTCGGTCGGGCCGCAGCACGAACGGCGGCAGCAGGGCCGCCAGGTTCGAGAACGGCAGGACGTCCGGGTGGAGGTCGATCCCGAGCGCGTCCGCCATGAAGGCACGCCGGGCCATGATGCGTGCCCAGGCGTCCGGGTAGCGAGCCGCCAGCTCGGCCCGCAACGGCCCGTCCGCGAGGGCGATCCCGTCCTCGATGTTCGTGGTGAAGTACGGCGTGCCCGTGGCCGGGATGATGTCGACCTGCAACGCCATCCCCGAGCGGAGCTCCGTCCTGGAGCCCGGCGCCACCGGCGAGCTGACCCACTCGTCGAGCGAGATCTGGTGGCCGGGGTTGAGGGAGATGCCGAAGAACGGGTCACCGAGGTGCCGGGCGACGATCTCGTGGAGGGAACCGCCGGTCTGCCCCACCCGCAGCGCACCGTACCACTCGGCGACGGCCTCGAAGTACGGCGCGACGAGGCGCTCGACATAGTCGCGGATCCCCTCCGGGAGTCCCGCAGCATCGTCCACGACCCAGCCGGCCCGGCAGCTCAGGGCGCCCCAGATGCCGAAGGCCGTGGTGAAGCGGTCACCGCGCTCGATCGGGCGGTCCGACGGGCTGAGCAGGCCGAGCGTTGCCCGCTCGCCGGCGGTGAGCATCAGGTGACATGACAGGGGCGTCCCGTCCCAGCGGAGCAGGCGGGCGGCCTCCCGCTCGGTCATCCCCGGGCGCAGGCCGCGCAACAGCCGCAGGATCCCGTCGGAGACCTGGCAGGCGGCCCACTCGAAGGCCGCCAGCTGCTCGACCTCGTTCACAACCCGCAGGCCGCTGCCGGGATCGATGAGCAGGTCGCCCGCGTTCTCCACCAGCCCGCCGGAGCCGACGAGGCGGCGAAGCTCGTCGACCAGGTAGGCCGGGATCTCGATCGTCGCGCGCGAGGCGAACACCTTCCAGCCGAGCACGCCGACCCGGCGTCCGCGTTCGATCCCCTCCCCGGCCAGGATCTCGGCCAGGGGTCGCGAGCGGTCGCGCGGCTGGGCAGGGAGGCTGAGGTCCTGGAAGAGGTGCCGCCGCATTGGCAGCGGCGCCGCGCCGGCCACTCCCCAGCACTCGTTGCCGGCGAGGATCGCCGGCTCGCCTGCCGGCCCGACCACGACGACGGCCTCCTCGAAGCGGGGGTCGAAGCCGGTCAGCCAGGCCACGTTGGCGCTGTGCTCCCGGTCGGCGTAGAGGACGAGGCGGTCGTAGCCACGCTCCTCCATCCGCTCGCGCAGCCGCTCGAGGCGGGCCGCGTGCAGCGTCGCGGGCAGCTCCGGGGCGGCCTCCGGCATGCCGAAGTCGGGCAGGTCGATCGTTGCCAGCCGCGCTCGCTTCACGATCCGCTCCTCATCTCCCCCGAGATGGCCAGCCCGGCGGGCCTCAGTCGTGGCCGCCCATCCAGAGCTCAACCGCGGAGCCGGCGCGGTCCACGATCGCGAAGGACCCGGCGTCGACAGGCATCCACGGTCCCGACGCACCGTCCGGCCAGAGGATCCGGACATCCGCGCGATCGGCCGGCCCCAGGCC
>JAGDMV010000010.1 GCA_017860675.1 Chloroflexota bacterium | reverse complement strand
CCCCCCGTCGGCCCTCCTGTGACGGTTCGGGATCCGTTCCGAGCCGTTCGCGGCGTCCAGCGCGGGGTACACTGCCGGCGGACCGAGCCCCGAGGAGGAACCCCAGCATGCGCACATCGCTCCGGCCGGCCGCCCTCGTTCTCGCCGCGCTCCTCGTCGCGGCCTGCAGCACCGGCGCCAGCCCGACTCCAACTCCGACCTCAGCCGCCGACGCCTGCGCCAAGGACAACCTGGCGCTCGTCGCCCCGGGCAAGATCACGATCGGGACCGACAACCCGGCCTACCAGCCATACTTCATGCCGCGCGAGGGCGGCAACACCTCGCCCTGGGAGGGCGACTACGTCGGCGACCCGACGACCGGCGAGGGCTTCGAGAGCGCCGTCGCCTACGAGGTCGCCAAGCGGCTCGGCTTCGCCCCGGCCGAGGTTGCCTGGATCCCGGTGAAGTTCGACAACTCGTACGCGCCGGGCCCCAAGCCGTTCGACTTCTACCTCGCCCAGGTCTCGTACAAGCCGGAGCGCGCCGCGACCGCCGACCTGTCCGACGGCTACTACTTCGTCAACCAGGCGGTCGTCGCCCTCAAGGACAACCCGGTTGCATCGGCCAAGACGATCAGCGACCTGCAGAAGTACAAGTTCGGCGCGATGCAGGGGACGACGAGCTACGACCTGATCGGCAGCACGATCAAGCCCGAGCAGGCCACCTCTGTCTACGACAGCAACGACGCTGCGATCGCTGCCCTCAACGCGAAGCAGATCGACGGGATCGTGGTCGACCTGCCGGCCGCCTTCATCATGATTGCCACCGAGCAGGTGGAGAACGGGGTCATCGTCGGGCAGTTCCCGATACCGACCGGCGCCGACGCCGAGCACTACAGCCTGGTCCTGACCAAGGGCAGCCCGCTGACCGCGTGCGTCAACCAGGCGCTCGCGGCGATGAAGTCCGACGGGAGCCTCGAGACGATCACCAAGGAGTGGCTGGCCGACAAGACGAACGCCCCGGTCTTCACCCCGTAGCCGACCGCGCCGGGACTCGCCGGCCGGCCGGTGACCGGGATCGGCGGCCTCGGTCCGCCTGACCAGGGGGAGCTCATCGGGCTCGGCGAGCCGGGCCGGTCGCCGCGCTCCCAGCAGCCGAGCGCCCTGCGCTCGACGCTCGTGGCGCTGGTCAGCACCGTCGTCTTCTTCGGGCTGCTCGCCTGGATCGTGGTCAACGCGCCCAACTGGCCCGCCGTCCAGGAGTCGTTCTTCAACGGGCGGGTCTTCGCCCTCACCGCCGAGCCGATCGCCCGGGCCTTCTGGGTCAACGTCCAGCTGTTCCTCATCGCCGAGGTCCTGATCCTCTCCTTCGCCCTGGTGATCGCCGTCCTCCGCAGTCTCCCGGGCCCTGTCTTCGTCCCGGTCCGCCTCCTGGCGACGGTCTACGTCGACGTCTTCCGGGCGCTGCCCGGCGTGCTCGTCATCTACGTCCTGGGGTTCGGCATTCCGGGGCTTGCCATCGCGGGCGTTCCGGTCGATCCCTTCTTCTACGCGGTCCTCGCGCTGACCCTGATCTACTCGGCCTATGTCTCGGAGGTGTACCGGGCGGGGATCGAGTCGGTCCACCCGAGCCAGGAGGCAGCGGCTCGCTCGCTCGGCCTGTCCCGCTTCCAGGCGCTCCGCCACGTCATCCTGCCGCAGGCGATCCGGCGGGTGATCCCGCCCCTGCTCAACGACTTCATCGGCCTCCAGAAGGACACGGTCCTCGTCTCGTACATCGGTGTCGTCGAGATCTTCCGCCAGTCCCAGATCAAGCAGAGCGCCTACTTCAACTTCACGCCGTACCTCGCCACCGCCCTTGTCTTCCTCGTGTTCACGATCCCGCTGGCCCGGTTCACCGACTGGCTGATCAGCCGCGACCGGTCGCGGCAGACCCGGGGAGGCTTCCGGTGAGCGCCGCGACGGCCGGCATCGATCGCAGCCTGCCCGGCGCGCACCGGGGCAGCGGTGGCGGCCCGGCGATCGTCATCGAGGGCCTCTACAAGTCGTTCGGCAAGCTCGAGGTGCTGCGCGGCATCGACCTCGTGCTTCACCAGCACGAGGTCGTCTGCCTGATCGGGGCGTCGGGCAGCGGCAAGTCCACCCTGCTGCGCTGCGTCAACCTGTTGGAGCCGATCGACGCCGGCCGGATCCTCGTCGAGGGCGAGGAGATCACCGCTCCGAAGATCGACGTCAACCGGATCCGGCGCCGGATCGGGATCGTCTTTCAGGCCTTCAACCTGTTCCCCCACATGAGCGTGCTCGACAACGTCACCCTCGGGCCGCGCAAGGCGCTCCGCCGGCCGCGGGCCCAGGCCGAGGCGGACGCGACTGCACTGCTCGAGCGCTTCGGCCTGGCTGACAAGCGGCGCGACTACCCGGATCGCCTCTCGGGCGGCCAGCAGCAACGGGTGGCGATCGTGCGGGCCCTGGCCATGTCGCCCGACCTGCTCCTGCTCGACGAGGTCACCAGCGCCCTCGACCCTGAGCTGATCGCCGAGGTGCTGGAGGTGATCCGCGAGCTGGCGGGGGCCGGGATGACGATGCTCATCGCCACCCACGAGATGGGCTTCGCCCGCGACATCGCCAACCGGGTGTGCTTCCTCGACGCCGGCCGGATCCTGGAGGAGGGCACGCCGGCCGAGATCTTCGGGGCGCCGCGCGAGGAGCGGACGCGCCGTTTCCTGCAGCGGATCGTGGAAGCGGGCCGGCTCTGAGCGCCGTGCTGCGGTGGCCCGGGCGCTGCCGTCGCGGCCGCTGCTCGCGCCGCCGGCCAGTCCCCGATCTCAGCCCGCCTGGGGACGCTCGCGGCAGGCGGCCACGAAGGCGGCCCACAGCCGCTCGAAGGCCGGCGGCGTGGACTCGACCCGCTCCGGGTGGCACTGGACGCCGATCACGAAGCGGGAGCCCGGCGCCTCCAGCGCCTCCACCAGCGGCCCGGCCGGGGAGTCGGCGAGCGCCGAGGCGGCGAGGCACGGGCCAAGGTCGCCGCGGCGGACGGCCTGGTGATGGTACGAGTTGACGAGGAGGTCGGGCGGCGGGCCTGCTTTGGATGAACCGGCCGCCCCCTCGCCGAGGATGGCCGCCAGTCGCGTGCCCGGCACGACCGCCAGCGGGTGGACGAGCGCCCTGCCCTCGCCCAGGGCCGGGCCGGCATGCCCGTCGACGTGCTGGAGGAGCGTCCCGCCGGCGAAGACGTTCATCGCCTGCATGCCACGGCAGATGCCCAGGACGGGGACGCCGCGGGCCGCGGCCGCCTCCCAGGCCGCTCGCTCCAGGTCGTCGCGGCCGGGCTCCGGGGCCTGGGCGCCATCGACGGCCTGGCCGTAGGTCGCCGGATCCAGGTCGGCGCCGCCCGACAGGAGCAGGCCGTCCATGGTCGCCAGCGCATCATCGCGCTCGGCAGGCGGCACGCTGGCGTCAAGCAGCAGCGGCCGGCCGCCGTGGCGGCGCACGCCGTCGGCATAGAGAGCGTTGCGTGACGCGCGCGCCGCCGGATCGGGGTCCGCGGCGGCATCGGCCACGGTCACCACGACACGAGGCGAGTCCACGACATGGTCCTGGTTCACGGCAGCGGAAGGATACTGGCCGCGGGCGGCCACCGGTCAGGCGCCGGGCTCGAGCCCGAGAAGCTCCGGCAGGCCCACCAACCGCCAACCGTCCTCCTGGAGAGCGTCAACGAGCAGGGGCAGCGCCTCGAAGGTGCGCGGGCCGCCCAGCCGGAGCCGGACGATCGAGCCACCCTCCACCCGGGCCCGCACCCGGGTCGCGATGTCGTCCGCCGTCGGTCCGCCGGCTGCCGGGTCGACGTCGTCGCCGGGGTCCACGTCCCACGAGACAGCCCAGGTCCAGCCGTCCCTGCCCACCGCCTCTAGCAAGGCGCGCGAGGCAATCCCGGTCGTCGGCCGGTACCAGGGCAGCGCCGAGCGGCCGGTCGCCGAGGTCACCGCCTCGTCCGCCCTGGCAAGCGCCGCCGCGGCATCGGCGGGATCCAAGGAGGCGGGGTCGGTCCCGTCCCAGCCGGTGGTCCCGAGGACGATCGTCGGGGCCTCCGCGGCGATGCCCAGCGCCGCCGCCGCGTCGGGATCATCGGCGGCGGCCAGGCGCCCTTCGACGAAGACCGCCGCTGGGACCCCGGCCAGGGCAAGCCACTGGACTGTCGCGCCGGCGCCTTCGGTCCGGTCGCCGGCGAGCTCGAGGGTGAGGGCGAGCGCATCCGTGCCGCGCGGACCGTGAGTCACCACGACGGCGGCTCCCCCGGGATCCGGTGTCGGGTAGGGCTCGATCTCGGTCACCCCGGGGCTTGCGCTCGGGCCAGGGAGTTCCTCGGGGTCCACCACCGCACCGGGCAGATAGACCAGCACCCAGCCTGCCTCGATCCGGTCGGGATCGTAGGCGGACGAGTCTGGGTCGAGGCTCGGATAGGTCGCCCGGTTCCAGTAGGCGATGCTGTCGCGGGTCGTGCCCAGTCGGCGGGCGATCTCGTCGAGGGTGTCGCCCCGGCGAACCGTGTAGCTGGCGAAGGTGGGTGACGGTCCCGGGGTGGGGCGGAGCGGCCGGTTGCCGGGCGCCGCCGGGCTCGCATCGATGCTCGGTGCCGCCGGGGTGGTTGCTGCGGGAGGGCGGCAGCCGGCGACGACCACGAGCACCAGCGCGAGCGCGGCTCTCATCGCCAGCGCGGTTCTGACTCGGCGCAGCTTCGCGAGCCGTCTCATGGACCGGATCGTATCGAGGCTTGAGCGGGTGCGCCTCGCCGGCCGGCTGCGAGTCAGTCGTCGCCGACGGTGTCGCTCGCGGCCACCAGCGGATCGACCGGGGTCGGACTGGTCAGCGTGAACTCGGCCGCGAGGGCAAGGCCCTCGGCCGCGGTGGCGACTCGGTCGCGTCCCTCGCGCTTGGCAACGAAGCATGCCCGGTCGGCGGCGAGGAGGATGTCGTGGGCGCTGGTCCCATCGGCCGGGAACGTGGCGATGCCGATCGAGGCCGCAACGCGCCAGCCGGCGCGCATTGGGGCAGGGACCCGGATACGGCGGAGAGCGGTCCGGATCCGGCTTGCGGCTGCGAGGGCCCCGGCCGTGTCGCTGTCGGGCAGCAGGACGGTGAACTCGTCGCCCCCGTAGCGGAACACGCAGTCGCTCTCCCGCCCGACCGAGCGCAGCGTGGCGGCCACCGTCCGCAGGATCTCGTCGCCGGCCTGGTGGCCGGCCGTGTCATTGACCAGCTTGAACGTGTCGAGGTCGAGCATGAGCAGGCTGAACCGGCTGCCGTCTGCCACGGCCCGGGCCAGCCACTGCTCGAACGTTCCCTGGTGGAGCAGGCCGGTCAGGGCGTCCGTCTCGGCCCTGATCGCCACCGCCTGGTGAGTCTCGGCGTTCTGGAGCGCGATCGAGACCTGGACGGCGAACAGCTGGACGAGCTCGAAGTCGTCCTCGTCGAAGCGGTTGTCGGGGCCCAGCCGCTCAACCGTCAGCACGCCGGTCACCCCCTCGCGGTTTCTCAACGGCACCATGATCAGGCTGCCCTCGACCGGTCCGATGGCCTCGAGGTGGTGGATCCGCGGATCGGCCAGCTGATCCCGGACCAGCTGGGGTTCGCCGGTGCGGACCACCCAGTGGGCCAGGCCCTCCTCCCCCGGCAGCCACTGCTCGAGGTACAGGTCCGCGTGGACTCCGCGCGCGACGAGTGGCTCGAGCTGCCCCGTCTTCGGGTCCCACAGCTCGATCGAGATGTTGTCCCAGCGGACGACCTCGGACAGGTTCTCGGTCACCTCGTGGAGCACGCGCCGGGCGTCGAGGGTGCCGAGGATCTCCTCGGACACGCGGAGCAGGGCTCGCTGGCTCTGCAGCTGGCGGCGGAGGGCAGCCGACTGGAGCCGGAGGCGCTCGGTGGCGTCGGCGTTGGCCATCGCCTGGGCCGCCAGGCTGGCGTAGATGACGAGCAGGCGGAGGTCGTCCGGGCGGAACTGGTCCACCCCGAGCTTGGCCAGCACGATGACCCCCAGCACCTCGTCCTCGAAGACCATGGGGGCCACGAGGAGGGACTCGGCCAGGTCGTCCTCGGTGCCGGGCACGGTCTTTGCCCGCGGATCGCGCGAGGCGTTGGGCAGGTACTGGGGCAGCTTGTGCGCCGCCACCCAGCCGGTGATCCCCTGGCCGACCGTGATCCGCAGGGCGTCCGCCGTCTCGTCCACGTACTCGCCGACCTCGCCCTTCATCGCAACCGGGACGAGGTCGTCCGTCCCCACCAGCCGGTACACCCGGACGTTGTGGTAGTCGATGAGGCTGTGGAGCTCGGTCGCGATCGCCGCCCCCACCTCGGCCGCCGTGGTGAAGCGGGACAGGCGCGCGCCGAGCTGCTGGATCGACTGGAGCTGGGCGGCCCAGCTGGCCGTCTGCGTGTAGCTCTGGGCGGTGCGGATGGCTCCCGCGGCCTGGGCGGCGAACGCGTCGAGCATGTCCAGCTCGTCGGCTGCCCAGGGGTGGGCCCGGTCGTGGTAGACGATCAGCACGCCGAGGACGGAATCGCTCTCGCCGGCCACGAGCGGCGCGGCGCAGATCGTGTCGTAGCCCTCGCGGACGACCGCGTCCCGGAAGTCGACCGCGAGCGCGTCGTCGCGATAGCCCTGGACGAACTGCGGCCGTCGTGCCGCGATCGCGCGCGCCGGGAGCGACGGGTTGGGCCAGTGGCGGATGGCGTCGACGTACTCGTCCGACAGGCCGCGCGCCACGGTCGTTGCCACCGACCCGTCGGGCCCGCGCAGGAACAGGCCCGCCCGCTCCGCTCCGAACAGGGTCCGCGCGTGCTCGACGACGCGCTCGAGAATCCGCTCGAGGTCGAGCTGGCTGGAGACGTCGCGGGCGACCTGCCTGAACGCCTCCGCCCGCTGGGCCAGGCGTTCCGAGTCGGTTCGCAGCGCGTCGGCCTCGACGGCCAGGCCGACCTGGCCGGCGACGGCCCGGATGAAGGCGAGCTGCGATTGAACCATCGCGTCTGCGCGGCCGGGAGGGCCGTCCGCGCCGGGTGGGCGGGCCGCGACCAGCACGCCCCACGGCGGCCCGGCTGCGCTGGGGATCACCGCCGCCAGCCGGGCGCCCAGGCCGGGTGGGAGCCCGTCGGGCTCGGCCGGTGACGGGCTCGCCAGCGGCTCGGCAGAGGCGAGTGCGTCGGCGAGGATGGTCGAGGTCTCGCGGATCGGACCGATCCGGTCGGCGCCGCAGCCGGCCGTCGCCCGGACGACGAGGTGGCCGTCGCGCATCTCGAGCGCCGCCGCGAAGGCATGGCCGGCGGTCTCGACCAGCGTTTCGACCGCCGCCACCAGGACCGGGTGCAGGTTCATGGCTGCGCCCACCACCTCGGCCAGCCGTGCCAGCGCCAGCATGGGGCCGATGTCGGCCTCGGGCCTCGCTGCCACGACGGGAGCTGGCAGCAGCAGGGCCGTCGCCGTGCCGCGTGCGGCGCGGCGAGAAGTGGCGGCACGGGCGGGCCAGGTGTCGCTGCGGCGACCCGGGACACCCGACGAGGCGCGGAGGGCACGGGTCTCGGGCCGGCGCTCGGCGGCGGCGAGGAACCGCTGAAGGTCGCCGAGGCGATAGCGTCGATCTCCGCGCTCGTTGATCCGGTAGTAGGGCAGGCGGCCCTGGTCGCTCCAGGCGCGGATCGTGTTCGGATGGACGCCGAGCAGGCGCGCCGCCTTGGTCACCGAGAGGGTGGCATCCGCCGAGCGGGTGAGGGGGGTCGTCGCCGGGTCTCCACTGGAGGAATGGTGAGACGGCGTGAAGTCTCCGGATCCTCACAGTTCCTTCCAATAGGTCGATGGTCCCGGTGGCCATCACCCGTCGGTGGAGCACCGTGCCGCGGCTGGTGTCTGCCTCCACGCCGAGCTCGTCGATAGCCGAGCGCGGTGCCGCGCGCGGTGCCGCGGTCGCGCCGCCGCGGATGCTGCGCGGCCGTGCGGCCGCTCGCGCCGGACAGCGAACGACCCGGAGGAACCTCCGCGTCGCGTGGACTCGGGCTTGCGCCTCCGCCGTTAGCGAGCTCATGACCCCTCCGGGTCGCACTCCACGCTACCCGTCGGCCGGGGGCGGCGTCAACGCGCTTGTCCACGAATCGGGGCATACGCGGTGCGCTCGTCCACCGTTCGTCCACAGGCGGGTCTCGGCGGCCCGGGCCGCGCAGCCTGTTGCCGCCTGTCGCAGCCTGTTGCCGCCACCTCGGAGGTGCTGAGCCCGCGGGGACCCTGTGCCGGGCCCCCCGACCTAGCCGCCGGCCTGGGCCGAAGACGCGCCGCCGCCTGCCGCCCCGCCGGCATTGCTGATCGGGGCCACCAGCGCGTCCGCCAGCGCTCGGAGGGTGGCCGGCGGAGCCGGGAAGACTGCCCGGTCGGTGCCGGCCGCCGCCCATACCACCGGGTAGCGGTCGAGGTCGGGGTCCATCACCGCCCGGATCGGCGCGGGGTGACCGATCGGCGGGATCCCGCCGATCGAGAAGCCCGACAGCTGCCGGGCCTCGCGCGCGCTCGCCCGGCGGATTGCGGGCTCGCCGGTCACGGCGGCCAGGCGGGCCAGGTCGACCCGGTTCGTCCCGGCCACCAGGCAGAGGATCGGCCGCAGCTCGTCGCCCGCTCCCGGGGCGACGAAGACCAGCGACTTGACGATCTGGCCGAGCTCGACACCGAGCGCCCCGGCGGCATCCTCGGCCGTGTGCGAGGTCTCGGCCAGGATCGTGATCCTGAGGGCGATCCCCTTGCGGGCGGCGGCCTCCAGCACGCGTCGGACGGCGGGATCGAGCTGGTCGACCACGGGACGCTCCTCTCGTGTGGCTGCGCCGCGGGCGGCGGCAGGCGGCGGGTGTACGGTCCGGCCGAGTCTAGCGATACGATTCGGCCAATGCGAGCCGTGCTCTTCGACTGGGACGGGACCCTCGTGGACACCGTGCCCTACATGTGGGAAGCGACCGAGGTCGTGACCCGCCACTACGGGCTGGCCATCGCCGAGGCTCGCTACCGGGCCGAGTTCACGCCCGACTGGCGGCTGCTCTACCGGCGCTTCGGGCTGGCCGAGGAGCTGATCGAGCCGGCCGGCCGGCTGTGGTGGTCGGTCTACCGGGGGCACCGCGAAGCCCCGCTCCTGCCCGGGGCTCGCCGAGCCGTCCGGCGCCTGCGCGAGGCCGGCTACCTGACCGGGCTCGTCACGGCCGGGCACCGCGAGAACATCCAGCACCAGCTGACACGACACCGGATGAACGGGCTGTTCGCCGTTCGCGTCTTCGGCGACGAGGTCGTCCAGGCCAAGCCGCACCCGGAGCCGCTCCTGCGCGCCCTGCGGGCGCTCGGTCTGGCAGACGAGGCCGGGGACACGGCCTACGTCGGCGACTCCTTCGACGACCTGCGGATGGCGGTCGCGGTCGGCGTTCGGCCGGTTGGGATCACCTCGGTCCTGGGCGACGGCGACGCGCTCAGGGCCGCGGGAGCGGCCGACGTCGCCGGCTCGGTCAGCGAGTGGGTCGACAGCCTCCTGGGACCGGACGGGACCCGCCGGCCGGTCGCCCCGGATCGAGGCCGGGTGTAGGATTCGGGCGACGCCGGCAGGAGGCCGGCCAAAGGAACACGAGTGGGACAGGGGAGCGCCGCCAGGCGCTGAGAGTGCGGACGACCGCAGACCCTCCGAACCTGATCCGGGTCATGCCGGCGAAGGGAGTCGATCAGCGCGCCTCCGTCCCGAACCAGACGGAGGCGTTCCGATTCCAGGCCCCGATCGCGCACCGCTTCACGCCCTGGTCGTCGGGGACGGCGACGTCCCTCCCCGCGCGACCCTCGACGACGCCTGGGCCGGGTGGGACGCGGGCATCTCGCTGGTGGTGGCCGCCGACGGCGGCGCCGTCCGCGCCCTCGCGCTCGGCTGCCGGCCGGACCTGGTGGTCGGCGACGGCGATTCGCTCGGCGAGGCGGGCCTGGACAGCTTCCGGTCGGCGGGCGTGCCCGTCGAGCGGGCGCCGGTCGCCAAGGACGAGTCGGACACCGAGCTGGCCGTGGCGGCGGCGGTTCGCCGTGGCGCGACCCGCCTGACCATCCTCGGCGCCCTGGGCGGCGCCAGGCTGGACCACGCCCTGGCCAACATCTGGCTGCTGGCCCACCCCGCGCTGGCCGGACGAGAGGCGGTCGTCCTGGATGACCGTTCCCGGGTCCGGCTGCTCGCAGGCCCCGCTGCGGTCACCCTGGCCGGCCGTCCGGGCGACCTCGTCACCCTGCTGCCCTTCGGCGCGGACGCCCTCGGGGTGACCACGGCCGGGCTCGCCTACCCGCTTGCCGACGAGCCGCTTCGCGTCGGACCGGCCCGCGGCCTGTCGAACTCCAGGGCTGGATCGGAGGCCCGCGTCTCGCTCCGCTCCGGTCGCCTGCTGGTGATCGAGACGCACACCGACGAAGGAGGCACGGCATGGGCGTCGCGACCGGCCAGGTGACCGGCCCCGTCCCCGCGACGCGCTGGCGCACCCGCGACATCGTGGTCACGGCGATCATCGGGGTCGCGTTCGGGGTCGTCTTCTGGGCCTGGGGTCTCGCCTGGAGCGGGCTCGACCCGCTGTTCTCACTCGCCCCGTGGGCGAAGGATCTCCTCTACGCCGTGTGGCTGGTGCCGGCCGTCCTCGCCCCGCTGATCGTGCGCAAGCCGGGCGCGGCCGTGTTCGCCGAGATGGTCGCCGCCGGCGTGTCGACCCTGATCGGCAGCGTGTGGGGGCCGGACACGCTGCTGTCAGGGTTCGTCCAGGGTGCGGCCGCCGAGCTGGTGTTCGCCTTCACCCTCTACCGGAACTGGTCGTTCCCAATCCTCGCGGCAGCCGCGGTTGCCTCGGCGGCCGGCGCCTGGATCCACGACTGGGCGATCTACTACACCGGCGTCTCGCTCGAGGTGCAGCTCCTGCGCGGCCTGGCGATGGCCATCTCGGCCGTGGTCATCACCGCCGGCGGGTCGGTCCTCATCGTGCGCGCGCTGCGCGAGGCGGGTGTGCTCGAGGGCTTTCCCGCTGGTCGCTGAGGCGTCCGCGGGCGATCGTTCGCGACCGGGGGCCATCCGGGCCGACGGGGTCGGCTTCCGCTACGCGGGCCGCCCGGCGCCTGCCCTGGCCGACGTGTCCGTGGAGGTCGAGCCGGGCGAGTGCCTGCTGGTGGTCGGGCCGTCCGGCTCGGGCAAGAGCACGCTCGCCCTGGCGATCGCGGGCCTGGTGCCGCGCGAGCTCCCCGGAGAGTGGCACGGCTCTCTGCTGGTGGACGGCCTCGACTGCGCGCATGCCTCGCCGCCCGATCTGGCTCGACGCGTCGGCCTCGTGTTCCAGGACCCGGCCAGCCAGCTTGTGATGGACCGGGTCGAGGACGACGTGGCCTTCGGGCTCGAGAACCGCGCCTGGACCCCGGGCGCGATGCGGCAGGCCGTGCCCGAGGCGCTCGCGGCGGTCGGCCTCGCCGGTCTCGGCCGGCGACGGACGGTGGTGCTCTCCGGCGGTCAGCAGCAGCGCCTGGCCCTTGCCGGGGCGCTGGCCCCCCGACCGGGGATCCTGGTCCTCGACGAGCCCACGGCCAACCTCGACCCGGACGGGGCGCGGGCATTCGCGGCCCGTCTTGGGGTGATCCGAGCGGCGAAGGTGGCGACGATCGTCCTGGTCGAGCACCGGGTCGAGATCGCCTGGCCGCTCGCCGACCGGGTGCTGGCGCTCGGGTCCGACGGCCGCCCGATCGACTGGGGGGCGCCCGGCGAGGTGCTGGCCCGCTCGGGGGCGCGACTGGCGGCGGCCGGGGTGTGGCTGCCCGACGAGGCCGATGGCGATCGACCCGCGCTCACGCGCGCCGACATCCCCGCCCCCGCCGGCGCCGCGGCCGCTGCGGAGGACATCGCCCGCGCCAGCGCGCTGTCCTTCGGCTACGACCTGTTGCGGCCGGTGATCCGCGACCTCGACTTCGGCCTGTCCGCCGGCGAACGGGTGGCCCTGGTCGGCCCCAACGGCAGCGGCAAGTCGACGCTGGCACGCCTGCTGGTCGGGCTGCTGCGGCCATCGGCCGGGAGCATCCTCCTCGGGGAGGTCGACCCCGCCCGCCTCCGCCCGGCCGAGCTCGCCCGCCTGGCCGGCTACGTGTTCCAGGACCCGGAGCAGCAGTTCCTGGCCGGGCGGGTCGGGGCAGAGGTCACGCTCGGCTTGCGGGAGGCGGAGCGGAGCGCGGCCGCCGAGCTGATGGCCAGGCTCGGCCTGCCGCTCGAGCAGTTCGGCGCCCGGAGCCCGTACACGCTCTCGGGTGGCGAGCAGCGCCGGCTGTCGCTCGCCTGCGCCCTCGTCCGCCGGCCGGGGCTCCTCGTCCTGGACGAGCCGACCTACGGCCAGGACCGACACGGCCACGACAGCCTCCTGGCGATCCTCCGCGAGCGGGTGGACGGAGGTACCTGCGTCCTGGCAGCGACGCATGATGCCCGGTTCGTGGCCGCCTTCGCCCGTCGCGTCGTCCGCCTGGAGGGTGGCCGGATCCAGGCCGACGGCCCGGCCGCGAGCGCCGCGCCCGAGACGGCCGCAGGGCTCGTGCCGGCCCCCGGGCTCGTGCCGGCCCCCGGGCTCAGGCCGGCCTCCGCTGTGCCGCCGACGGGGGATGGGCGGTGATCGCCCTCGTCGAGCTGGCCGATCGGCAGCTCAGCAGCCCGCTCGGGCGGGCGAGCCCGCTCCTCAAGCTGGGGATCGCGTTGGGCTGGCTGCTCGGCCTCGCGCTGACCACCGACCCCGTGCCTCCGGCCTTTGTTACTGCCGTCACCCTGGCGTCCGGGCTCGTGCTCGGGCGCATCCCCGCGGCGCGGCTGGCCGCCGGGCTGGCGCCGCTCTGGGCGGCGGCGCTCGGTATCGGCCTGTTCAACGCCCTCTTCTCGGCCGCGAACACCGACCCGAGCCTGGCGGTCGTGGCCCAGGCCGGCCCGTTCAGGCTGACCGAGCCGGCGGTGGTGGCCGGCGTCGGCCTGGCGGTCCGGGTGATCGCGATCGCCTCGGTCGGGG
The DNA here is from genome assembly GCA_017860675.1 of Chloroflexota bacterium. Lineage (GTDB taxonomy): Bacteria > Chloroflexota > Limnocylindria > Limnocylindrales > CSP1-4 > CTSoil-043. The sequence continues at coordinate 4,391 of JAGDMV010000010.1, read as the reverse complement.
TGGTCTTCGGCCTCACCACCGACTCGACGCGACTGGTCGACTCGCTCGTCCAGCAGGGCCACCTGCCGGAGCGCTTCGGCTACGGGGCGCTGGCGGCCTACCAGGCGATCCCGCGCCTGGCCGACGACCTGGCCACGCTCCGCCAGGCCCGACGGATCCGGGGCCTCCGCGGCGGCTGGCACCCACGGCTGCTCGTCGGGTTGCTGATCCTGGCCATCCGCCACGGCGACCGGCTGGCGCTGGCGATGGACGCCCGGGCGTTCGGCTCGGGGCCGCGCTCCCGCTTCCGGACCGTGCGCTGGTCGTGGTGGGACCTCGTGCTGGCGGTCGGGGCGGCCCTCGTGCTGGGCGTGGCGCTGTCGCTGGGTTGACGGCAGCGCCGCCGGGTACCGCCGGCTCGCGCACCGTGCGCGCTTCGGGCAACCTGCTTGCAAGGATCCGGGCCCCAGCGGTGTTGTACGGTGCAGGCGGGACATGGCGAGGTCCCGCGGGCAGGGGAGAACGAGCATGGCGCCCGACGACATCGACGCCCGCCTGGCCGCCCTGGAGGCGGCGGCCCCGGTCGAGACCGGCCCGCCCGCGCTGGCCCGTCCCGGGCGGGGGAGCCTGGTGATCACTCCCGTCGCGCTTGCCGCGCTGCTCGTGCTTGTCGTGGTCGGCTCGGCCGCTGCCGGGGGCGCGATCGTCGCCGGTCTCGTCCAGGCGGCCCCGGGCGTGCAGAACCCCGGCGAACCGCTCGCGGGCGCCGAGATGGAGTGCATGAGCCCGCCGGAGGCGGCGGCATTCCTGGCCGAGCGCGGCTTCACCGACGTCGTCTGGCAGGTCGAGTCGGGCGTGGCCGGGACCAAGTCGGGACGGTCCGTCCAGCAGGCGACGCCGCCCGAGCACGGCTACGTGGTACCGGGCGCGATCCTCAGCGATGGCAGCCTGTACATGATCGTCGACCAGCGGGCGGGCGCCACGGGCGGGGGCGCCTGCCCGGACCTGCGGATGCCCTGAGTTCGCGGATGGAGCTGACCGGTGGCGTCGGCAAGGCGGCAACGAGCGGACCCGACGCCGCCACCGCGCGACCGGCCGAGCCACCCAGCACGCGCCCGGCCGAGGCACCGGCATTCGAGGCGTCTGTCGCGCCGCACTGGGCGAACCTCGTGCGGCGGCTTGTCCTCGTCCTCGGTGACCGGGCGATGGCCGAGGACGTCGCCCAGGACGCCTACCTGCGGGCGTTCCGCGCGTGGGACCGGTTCGACGGGTCCGACGCCCGTGCCTGGCTGTACACGATCGCACTGCGGCTCGCCTTCAACGAGCAGCGTCGCCATCGCCGCTGGCTGGCGGCAGTCCGGCGCGTCGAGCCGAGGCCGTGGGCAGGCCCGTCCGACCCCGACCTGTGGGCCGCTCTTGGACGGCTCGACACGCGTACCCGGGCCGCGCTGCTGCTCAGCGCCGTCGACGGCTACAGCCAACGGGAGATCGCCGCGATGCTGGCCGTCCCGGAGGGAACCGTCGCCAGCTGGCTGTCGCGCGGCCGGGCGGCGCTGCGCCACGACCTCGGCGACGACCCGGGCCGCTAGGGAGCCGGCGAGCCTACCGCGCCTGGCGGCCCACCTCCTCCATTCGGAACGGCCCCCCGTGGCCCGGGTACACGGTCCGCGTCTCCAGGTCGCGGACGCGCTCGACGCTGGCCTGGAGATCGGCCGGGTCATCGACCAGCGAGTTGGGCTCCGGCTCGCCCAGGCTGGTGAGAAGGTCGCCGCAGAACAGGTCGCCGACGGCCGTCAGGATCCCGATCGAGCCCCGCGAGTGCCCGGGGAGGTGCAGGACACGGGCGTCGAGGCCGTGGCCGGCCAGGTCGTCGCCGTCCTCGAGGGCGAGGTCGGGCCGGAAACGGTCGGGCTTCCGCAGCCCGGCGACGCGGAAGAGCAGCGAGGAGATCGTGCGCCGGACGAACGTCATCTCACCCCGGCTCAGACGCATGTTTCCCTGCTCGATCGCCGGCCACTCGGCGCGATGGGCGGCGACGGGCACCCCATACGCGTCCCGCAGGTGCGCGGCGTTGCCGGCGTGGTCGGCATCGCCGTGGGTCAGCACGATGAGCCGGAGGTCACCGGGCCCGCAGCCGGCCGCCTCGAGCGCTCGGCGCAGCTCGGCCCGCCGTGTCGCCAGCCCCGTATCGATGAGCACGAAGCCCGTCCCGGCCCGCACCAGGTAGCAGCTTACCTGGTACATCCGGCCGTGGAGGGAGATCGCCCGGATCTCTCCGGCCGCGCTCGTCTCGGTCACGCTCCCCTCGGTCGGCTTCTCCGGGTGCACGCCGGGGCTGTTTCCGGATGGACGCCGGCAGCATCGCGGGCGCGCCGGTCCTAACCTTGCCAGACCCGGCGCGGCCAGGCGCGGGCCGGGCGCACGCCCAGGAGGGAGCGACCGTGGAATCGCACGTGACGGTGGACAACATCACCCAGAAGGCAGCGTCCTGGCTGGATCACATCCGCCCCTACAACGTCCACGAGATGCAGCTGAACGTGGCCCGAAGCGCCCTGCTGGTGATCGACATGCAGCTCTTCTTCCTGGACGAGGCGTCACCCTCGTATACCGCCGGCGGCCCGGCGATCATCCCGCTGGTGAAGCGCCTGGTCGAGGCTTTCCGGCGCGCAGGGAGACCGGTGGTCTTCTCCCGGCACGTTCACCATCCGGACGACCTCGACAGCGGGATCATGGGCTGGTGGTGGAAGGGGAAGTGCCTGGAGGGCAGCCCGGAGAGCGAGATCCATCCCGAGCTCGCTCCCCGGGCGGGGGAGAAGGTCGTCTTCAAGCACCGTTACTCGGCCTTCTACAACACCGATCTCGAGACGGTGCTGCGCTGCCTCAAGGTCGAGGACCTGGTCATCACCGGGGTGATGACCAACATGTGCTGCGAGTCGACCGCCCGCGACGCGTACTTCCGGGACTACCGGGTGTTCCTCCCGGCCGACGCCACCGGATCGATCAACGAGGAGATGCAGCTCGCCAGCCTGATGAACCTGGCCCTCGGCTTCGCCTTCGTGACGACGAGCGACATGATCGAGGCCCAGCTGGCGGCCGAATCCGCCTCCTGAGCCCGGGCCGACGGGTCGGCGGGCGCGGGAGCGCGGTTCCCGGGCCGGGCGGTTCGCGGCCGGGGATCACGGCGGGCCACCCGGTGGAGCACCCGCCGCGATCCCGATGGCGCCCTGGTCAGCCGCCGACCTTCGGCAGGGCCGCCAGGCTGATCTCCACCTTCTCCCGCGGGTACTCGTAGTCCTCCAGGGCGTCCTTCGCCTCGAGCGCCTGGTCGATCGCGACGCGGATGGCGTGACACGACTCGGGCGCCGGCAGGATCCCCTCGGCCCGGGCGAACTGGACCCCGGCGTCGAACGTGGGCACCTGGTGGACGGCCTGGGCCTCGATCACGCCCTGGTTCTTGAGGAGGCTGACGAGGGGCGACATGCCGTGGTAGCGGAGGCCGCCCGCGTGGATCGGCTCCGGGATGAAGTCGTGGCCGAGGGTGTACATCTTGACGATCGGCGCCATCCGGGCCGTGTCGCCGTAGTCGTAGGCGTACTCGCCGCGGCTGAGGCTCGGCGTCGCCTCCGGCTCGACGGCGATGACCCGGTAGTCGGCCTCCCCGCGAAGCACCTGGCCGACGAAGGGGAAGACGAGCCCGGCGAAGTTCGAGCCGCCGCCGACGCAGCCGATGAGGACGTCCGGCTTCTCGCCGGCCATGGCCATCTGCTCGATCGCCTCGAGGCCGATGACCGTCTGGTGGAGCATGACGTGGTTGAGCACCGAGCCCAGCGAGTATTTCGTGTCGTCGCGGCCGACCGCGTCCTCCACCGCCTCGCTGATGGCGATGCCGAGCGAGCCGGGGGTGTCGGGATGCTCCTCCAGGACCGATCGGCCGTAGCGCGTCGTGGCGCTCGGGCTGGCCACCACGGAGGCGCCGTAGGTCTCCATGATCATCCGCCGGTACGGCTTCTGGTCGTAGCTGCCGCGGACCATGTAGACGCGGATCTCGCCCGGCGCCCGTCTCGGTGGCCAGTCGCCGGACGCCTTCCTGCTTGTTGTAGAACGCCTGGGCGATGGCCGTGTTGGCCTTGTGGCTTCCGGCCGGGCTTGCGCCCTCCCACTTGTAGTAGATGTGGGCCGGGGTGTCGAGCGCCCGCTCGAGCCGCACGGCCCGCTGGAGCGGCGTCGGCCGGTACAGGCGGTACGCATCGCGCACCGGGTCGGGGATCTCGATCTCGCGCTCGGTGCTGACCTCCTGCGCGATCAGCGCCATGGGGAAGAGCGGCGCGAGGTCCTCCGGGCCGAGCGGCTGGCCGGTGCCCGGGTGGAGCGCAGGCGGTGGCGCGACCGGGAGATCGGCCACGATGTTGTAC
>JAGDMV010000106.1 GCA_017860675.1 Chloroflexota bacterium | reverse complement strand
GTTGTCGGTGATCGGGCCGAAGGTGTCCTCGGCCAGGATGAAGGCCGTGGTCATGAGCATGCCCATGGTCGCGACCGCGGTGCCGAAGACGCCGCCGACGTTGCGCCCGTTGGCGTCCACGAGGCCTGCCTGGTCGCCCAGCCAGTACGAGACGAGGATGGCGATCCCGATCGTGACCGCGGTCACGGCCGTCGTCTCGTAGCCCACCGCGGTCCCGGCGATGATGTTGGTGGCCGGGCCGGTCTTGGACGCCTCGGCGATCTCCCTGACCGGGCGGTGCGATCCGGAAGTGTAGTACTGGGTGATGTAGACGAAGGCGACTGAGGTGGCCAGGCCGACCACCCCCGCCCCGAAGAAGTAGACCCAGATCGGCAGGCCCTGGGCCCCGGTGGCGGCCGTCCCGCCGGACGAGGTGTTGTCCGGGCCGAGCATCACGAAGCAGACGATGGCGAGGCCCAGCGCCGACAGGATGGTCGTCGCCCAGTAGCCTTTGTTGAGCATGTTCATCGGGTCCTCGTCCTCGCGGCCACGGACGAAGAACAAGGCCACGATCGTGGCCAGCAGCCCGAACGAGCGGATGACGAGCGGGAGGAAGATCCACGCCTCGGGGTTGGCCCAGCCGAGCGACTCCGCGATCTTGTAGGCGGCGACGCCGAGGATCATCGCCCCGATGTTCTCGGCTGCCGTCGACTCGAACAGGTCGGCACCACGACCGGCGCAGTCGCCGACGTTGTCGCCCACGAGGTCGGCGATCACGGCAGCGTTCCGCGGGTCGTCCTCGGGGATGCCCGCCTCGACTTTGCCCACCAGGTCGGCGCCGACGTCGGCGGCCTTGGTGTAGATCCCGCCGCCCAGCTGGGCGAACAGGGCGACGAAGCTCGCCCCGAAGCCGTAGCCCACGATCAGGAAGGGAGCAATGGCCGGGTTTTCGAAGCCGCCGAAGGCCACGAACATCAGGTAGACGCCGAGCAGCGAGAGAGCCACGACGAGGAAGCCCGAGACCGCGCCGCCGCGGAGCGCAACCTGCACCGCCTCGACGAGGCTGCGGCGGGAGGCCGACGCCGTCCGGACGTTGGACTTCACCGCGACGAACATGCCGATGATGCCCGAGGCCATCGAGCAGGCGGCCCCGACCAGGAAGGCGACCCCAGTCCGGAGGCCAAGATCCAGGCCGTAGACGTCGGTGTCGGCTACCGCCTTCGTCTCGAAGGCGGTGATCAGGCCGGTGATGAGCACCGCCCCGAGCAGGGCGAGCAGCGCGATCGTCGTGTACTGGCGGCGGATGAAGGCGACCGCGCCTTCGTAGATGGTGGCCGCCACTGCCTCCATGGCGTCCGTGCCGGTGTCACGGCGGAGGACGTCGCGGGCGAGCCACAGAGCAAACAGGACCGCGGCACCCCCGGCAACGGGGATGATCCACTGGAGCAGGTCGGAACTCATCTGCTTCTGCGGGACCTCCTGCTGAGAGCGATCCACGCACGCTCCCCATCCGCGTGCGACCGGATCAGGACGGGCAAGACCCGGGGCTGGTCCGCCCGAAAGACTGGACCGCACCGGGCCGGCCCGAGTGTACCAAACTGCCCAGTTCGCGGCCGAGCATTTCGTGCATTAACCTCGCAATATGCAGGCGAATCCCCGCGTTGCGGCGCGTCTCATGCACCCGGCCGTGACGGCCGGGCAGGGCGTCCGGGCGGGACCGGCCCGGGGCCCGGCAGGACCGGCCCGGCCATCCGGTCGGTCGTCCGCGGCCGGGCCGGGTCCGGCGCCTGCCGGTACGGCACCTCCTATACTGCCGATCTTGTGACCGCCCGATCGCGGGGATGCATTCTCGAGATCGTCGAGACTCTCGTCCTCACCCTCGTCATCTTCTTCGTCGTGCAGACGTTCATCGCCCAGCCCTACCGCGTCGAGCAGCAGTCGATGGAGAACACCCTCCTGCCCGATCAGTACGTCCTGGTCGACAAGCTCAGCCCCCGCTGGGACGACTACAGTCGCGGCGACATCATCGTGTTCGAGCCGCCGTCGGCCTGGATTGACGGTGGCACGGGCACCCCGTTCATCAAGAGGGTCATCGGCCTCCCGGGCGAGACCGTCGAGGTGCACGACGGTGCCGTGTGGGTCGACGGGACGAAGCTCGAGGAGGACTACACCTTCGAGGGCCAGCCGACGACCGCCCCAGAGGAGCCCCAGCAATGGGTGATCCCCGACGGCGAGCTGTTCGTCCTGGGCGACCACCGCGAGGCATCGGCGGATTCGCGCACCTTCGGGCCGATCAGTCGTGACAAGGTCATCGGCCGGGCTGTCTTGCGCTACTGGCCGCTCGACGCCATCGGGATCCTGTCGACCCCGACCTACGCCGCCCCGGTCGGCACCTCCGATCCGAGGCCGGCGACAGCAACTCCGTGACGCCCATCGCGGTCGCGGCCGCCGCGGTCGTCGTCCTGGGCGCGGTGCTCGGGACGGGAGCCCGAAGCGCGCGGGTCGCCACGCTGGGACTCACCATGGCCCTCCTCTTCAGCCCCTTCGTCGCCGACCCGCTGCCCGACACGCTCGCGCTGGCGACCCGGCTGGTCGGGGGGACGCTGGCGGGGTACCTGCTCCTGGTCACCTCGCGACGGGCCGTGGCACCCGTGGGATCGCCGCTGGGCAGCCTGGCGCTGCTGGCCGCGGCGGGCGCCGCGGCAGTCGCCGGCTTCCAGCCGTCCATCCTCGGCCTGGCTCGACAGGGACCCGAGGAGGCCATGGCCGCCGGCCTGGCCTGCCTCATCCTGGCCCTCCCGGCGGTAGTCGCCGCGCGCGACACCTTCAGGCTGGGAGCGAGCCTGGTGGTGGCACTCACCGGCATCCTCCTGGTGCGCGCAGCCCTTGTCGGCTCGCCCAGCGGGGCCGAGGAAGTCGCCATCACCTTCGCGATCGCCACGCTCGGTGGCGCGGTCGCCTTCCTCGGCGCGGTGACGTCGGCCGCCGGAGGAACGCTCTCGCTCGACGACGTCGGCGCACGCCCGGACGGAGCCCGCCCCGCAGCGCCGCCGGCCGGTGTGCCGCGGTGAGCCTGCTCGCCTTCGCCCTCGTCACGACGGCGGCCGCGGCGGCGGCCTATGCCACCCGCAACTGGCGGCGCGCGGGCACCGTCGTCGGCTTCGCCGGCCTCCTGCTCACGCTCCTGGCGACGCTGGCGATCGATGCCGGCGAGCGGTTCGAGGCGGCCGGCGGAGCGATCGAGGCCACGGCCTATGGCCGGCTCTTCGTGCTGGTCGGCCTCGTCTCGACCACGCTCGTCCTGGTGATCGCCCGGCTCACCGCCTGGCAGCGCAACGCCCCGGCAGCCGTGCTGGGCGGGACCGTCTCGCTCGCGCTGGCCCTGTCCTCGCCCGAGGCGGCCATCGGGCTCCTCGCCTGCGGCGGGGCGGCCCTCATAGCCACCCTGGTGGCGCTCGCCGCCCCGCTCACCCCGTCCCGGGTGCGCGTCCTGGCCCGCGAGGTGCGCGGCGCCGCGGTCGGCCTCATCCTCGGCCTGGCCGCCGTCTCGCTCGTGCCCGCCTCGGAGGTGGCCGTCCCGGTCGGGAGGGTAGCGGTCGGGCTCGCGCTGCTGGTGGCGGTCCTCGCCGTCGCACAACGCCTCGCGTCCATCCCGTTCCACGCCCGGGCCTCGCGCCTGGTGGAAGCCGCGCCCGCCCTCGGGTTGCCGCTCCTCCTGGCCTGGATCCCCGCGGCCTGGGCGGTGGTCCTGCTCGACTGGGCGGGGACCGCCATCATCCCGACGATCGACGGCTTCGACCTGGAGCGACTGCTGGTGGCCAGCCTGGCGGTCGCCACGGTCGTGCTCGGCGCCACCGCTGCCCTCGCCCAGGACGAGATCGAGAAGGCCACGGCGTACGCGATGGTCGCCGGCGGCAGCCTGGTGATCCTGGCGTTCGCCTCCCTCGACCCGGTCGCACGGGACGGCATGCGCGCCTGGCTGCCGGCCTTCGTCGCCTCCGCGGCCGGCCTGGCGGCGTGGACGATCGCCATCAGGGCTGCGTTCGGCACGGGACGGGTCGACGATCTGGCCGGCTGGATGCGGCGGGCGCCGGTGCTGGCCGTCGCGTTCGCCGGCATCGGCATCGCCCTCCTCGGCTGGCCGGGGGCCGCCACCTGGGAGGGGCGGGTGGCCGTGGTGTCCGGTGTCGTCGGCTCGCCTGCACCCGTGCTTGCCGTCGTGGCCGGCGTCGTCCCGCTCCTCGCCCTTGTGCGACTGGTGATCGTCGGGGCGGGACGCCCGGGTCCGGCCGCGATCGCCGCACCGGGCGAGCGTCCCCGCTGGGGGGCTGCTGTCCTCGGGCCGGCACGCGGAGCGACGGTCCGCCAGGCCTCGCCAACGGAGAGCGAGACCGGGGTCGACGAGGGGGCTGGGCCGGTGCCGGAGCGCGACCCGGGTGCGCGGCCGGCCGTGCGAGTGGATCTCGCCGACGAGCAGGCGGGGGTTGCGCAGGCCGCCATCGCGGGGGCCGGCGGGTCGCCCGATGGTCGCGGCGCGGATGGGGCGTCGGCGGATGCCGAGCCGCACGAAGTTGACCCGCTCGGCGCCGGGAAGTCTCCCGGCTCCACGCAGGCGGCGGCATGGACCACCAGCCGACCCACGACCACCGACGGTTCAACGCCGGATGCCGACGGAGGCGCGCCTGCCGCGGCGGGTACCGTGCACGCGAAGTCGGGCGAGGCCAACGCACAGCCAACCAGCGGTCAAGCTGCGACCGGTCAGCTGGATGGCGGCCAGGCCGACGCCGACCCGGCCCGCGCCGATCCGCCCGGCGCCGGGGCGCCGTGGCGCGGGCGGGCAGGGTTGACGCCCGGCGCCCACCGGGAAGGGGGGCGAAGGCTCGCGATCCCGCGTCTGTCAGCCGGCGGGTCGGTGAGCGCCCGGCGCGAGCCGGCCGGCGATGGCGCGGCGACTTCCGCGCGCTACCTCCTCGAGGCGAACCGCGTGCCGATCCGCGCCGCGGTCGTGCTCCTGCTGGCGGTTACCACGCTGCTCGTCGCAGCCGGGGTCTTCGATCTTCGGCAGGCGGCCGCCGAGCCGCCGCCCCGGGGGATCGCGGCGCTCGCGTCCGCACCGGGACGCTGAGGGCTCAACTCGCCGGGCCAAGCACCCAGCGGTCGATCTCGCGCGGGTAGGAGAGCGTCCCCTCGGGGAACCACAATGCGAGCTCCGCAGCGGCAGTCTCGGGCCCATCCGAGGCGTGGATCAGGTTCTGGCCCACCTCGAGGGCGAAGTCTCCCCGGATCGTGCCCGGAGCGGATTCCCAGGGGCGCGTCGCCCCGACCATCGCCCGGACCACGGAGATCGCGTTCGGCCCCTCGAGCGCCATCGCCACGAGCGGGCCCGAGGTGATGAAGGCCACCAGCCCGGCAAAGAACGGCTGCTCACGATGCACCGCGTAGTGGCGCTCGGCGAAGTCCCGGTCGACGTGGACGAGCTTGAGGCCGACCAGGCGCAGGCCTCGATCCTCGAAGCGGGCGATCACCCGCCCGACGAGCAGTCGCTGGACGCCGTCGGGCTTGACCAGGACGAGGGAGCGCTCGGTCACGATGATCCTCCTGGGGGCGGCCGGTCGACGCCGCCGTCGGCGGCCGGCTGGCCGGTCTCGTCGGGGCTGGGGGTCGTGGCTGGTGTGCCGCCCGATGCGGCGAGCTTCCGCGCGAAATCGTAGGCGAGCTCGGCCTCGTCGTCGCGGCCGGCCGCGCGCAGAGCGTCACCCTGCACCACGGCGAGGGCGGCGAACCCCGGATCCTGGACCGGCCCGGGCTCACCGCCAGGGGCACTCTCGCCCGAGCCGGCCTCGGCGATCCCGGACAGCGTCCCCACCTCCTCGACGGCGGCAACGACGGCGGGGGCCGACGCCGGGTCCGACCGCAGGGCGAGTCCGAGGGCGACGGCGGCCCGGCCCGGCTCGTCGCCCGCCAGCGCCTCCCTGCCCGCCTCGAGCAGCTGGTCGACCGGCGACGGCCCGGCCTGGTCGAGCGTGCTCTCGGCCGGTCCCGGTGACGGCGACGGCGTCGGTTCGCCGGCTGACTCGCCCGACACCAGCTCCCATGGCAGCCGGCGGGGCGGCGTGGCCGGCGCGACGCGAGCCTGGTCGGGCTCCGGCCACGGACCGCGGGGCGGGATCCCGGCGAACAGCCGGTCGAGCGCCGCCTCGAGCGCGGACGGATCGTCGAGCCCGGCGCGCAGGATCGCCAGCGATCCGGCGACGGCTTCGGCCGCCTCGGCGTCGTGTCCACGCTGCGCGGCGGCCTCGGCGACGATCGCGTGGGCGGTGGGACGGCCGTTCCGGCGAGCGTCTCCAGCTCGACCCGGGCCAGGCCCAGCAGGCCGACGTGGAGGTGGAGGCGCGCGAGCACGAGGTCGACCGGCCGGGCGCTCCTTGGCGCGGACTCGGCCGCGGAGAGGGGCGCGGACTCGGCCGCGGGCGCGTCCGACAGTTCAGCCGCGGGCTCGGGCGCGATCACGTTCCCGGGCTCGGCCTCACCCGCCCCCGGCTCGTCAGCAGGGACCTCACCATCCTCGCCGAACGACGGTGCCACGTCCCGCTCCATGCCTTCGTCGCTCATGGCAGCCGCAGCGCGTGCTCCAGGCCACGCCCGGCCCGCGCCGGGCCTACCAGCGCGAGGCGGAGGGCGTCGTCCCGGAACAGCCGGCAGGCAAGCGCC
>JAGDMV010000105.1 GCA_017860675.1 Chloroflexota bacterium | reverse complement strand
GCAGGCGCCGGCTACGGGACCAGCTCGAACTCGCCGCCAGCCAGGACCTCGCCGTCGACGCCGTACTCCACCGTGTAGCGACCTGCCGGCAGACCGGAGGTCGGCAGGCTCCCGTCCAGGCACGCCGTCGACTCGCCCAGGGTGGCCGCGTCGGCTGCGATCTCGGTGCCGCCGTAGCGGACGGCGATGCGCACCTCGCTCCCCGCGGCAACGGAACGACCGAGGTCGGCGGCCACGAAGACGAGCTGACCGACGGAGAACCGGGCCGTCTCGCCGGCAACGACGCAGGCGTCCGTCCCGGCGCCGGTGCCGAAGTGAATCGTCCCGCCGGGCGTGGAGGTCGGTGTGGGAGCGGGCGTGGGCAGGCCCATGCCCAGCGGTGTGGCGGTCGCGGCGGCAGATGGCGCCGCGCTCGACCCGGCCCGGGTCACGACCTCGAAGCCGCCTGTCGCGAGGAGCTCGTCGCCGAGGCGGTACTCCAGCAGGTAGCGGCCGGGACCGCCGGCCAGCGAGATGTCGGCCGCCGTGTACGTGCCGCCGACGCAGTCGACGGCCGTCTCGAAGGAGTCGGTCGCAGAGCCGATGTACACACCATCGCGAACCAGCACGAGCGTGATCTCCGCGCCCGCCGCCAGCCGGCGGTCCAGCACGGCGAGGACGGCCACGCCCTCGCCGAGCTCGAACCGCTCACGCGGCTCGACCAGCCGGCAGCGCTCGACCTCGAGTCCGGTCCCGGCCAGGACCCGGCCGCGGTTCGCCTCCATGTTGGAGACATCGGTGGCGAGCGCGGCGACGCCGAAGGCGCCGACGGCCAGGCTGATGGCGACGATGCCGCCGGTGGCCACGGCCAGCACGGGCGCCAGGCGGGAACGGGGTCTCGGCGGCTCGACCGCAACCCGCTCCAGCCTCGCGTAGGCAACGGTGAAGGCGATCGGCAGGACCGGGTAGGTGAGGATGCCCAGCGCCCCGGTGACGGCCACCACGGCTGCGTCGCCGCGTGCCAGGAGCGCCGGCACGAAGGCGACCAGGGTCGGCGCCCAGGTGACGATGCCGGCGACGACCAGGAGGGCGGCCATGCGCGTCGTCCGGCCGCGCACCCGCTCCGTGCTCGCCTGTGATCCGGAGAGCGGGCCCTCGCCGTTGAGGACGATGTTCGGGATCGCGAGCGACCAGCGAGCGAGCAGGAAGAGGCCGACGGCGACGGCGGCCGCAGCTACCGCACCGGACCCGAGGCCGCCGAGGAGCGCGCCCGCCGGCCCGCCGGCAGCGGCTCCGATGCCGAACGCGAACAGCGCACCGAGCGTGCCGAGGAGCGCCAGGCCACCGATCGCCAGCCCGACCAGGAACGACCACACGAACACCCAGCCAGCTCGCCGGATTCCGGCGGCGACCGCCTGTCGGGGCCGGACCGACCCCGTTCGCAGCCGCTCGCCGGCGACGGCAACCAGCATCGAGGTCACGACCGGCGTGGCGACGGCGAGAACGACCCCGAGCAGGGGGTTGACGGCGGAGAGCACCGACAGCGCCGCGTACAGCGCGGACAGGGCCAGGATCGGCACGAGGTCCGCCGCGTAGGCGTCGAAAGTCGCCCCCAGGATCGCCCGGATCGTGGTCGGCAGAGCCGGACGCGGCGACAGCTCGACAGGCCACGGCTTGCCGGGCTCGGGCGGCGCCGCCGGTGGCGTTGCGGCCGGCGGCGGGGCGAAGGTGTCCGCCTCCCAGGGGGCGGGCGGGCGTGAACCGGGTGCGCCAGGCTGGTCGTTCATCTCGAACCTCCCGCCGGACCGACGTGCGATCGACGCCAATGTTGCACCGCGGGCACGCGGAATCAACCCGGTCCCGGCGGGACGTGACGCCTTGTCGATCCCGGCGGCGGGCGATCGGTCAAGGCCGACCGGCGCGGCCTACGCCGAGGCCGGCCGCACCCAGCCGGGCAGCTCCCGGGCGAGCGTCGCCAGCGGCACCGAACCGTGGGCCAGCACCGCGTCGTGGAACGCTCGCAGGTCGAAGGCGGCCCCGTCCCGGGCCGCGAGCTGAGCCCGCAGGCGCTCGATCTCGCGCTGCCCGGTCCTGTAGGTCAGGGCCTGGCCTGGCCAGACGATGTAGCGGTCGGTCTCGATGCCCGCGTCGGTATCCGACAGACCGGTGTCCCGGAGCAGGCCTGCCGCCCACTCGCGGCTCCGGCCGAAGGCGTGGACCCCGCTGTCGACGACCAGCCGGGCGGCCCGCCAGGCCTGGGCGTCGAGCATCCCGAGGCGCTCGGCGGGCGACCGGTAGAGGCCCATCTCGTCGGCCAGCCGCTCGGTGTAGAGGGCCCATCCCTCCACGTAGGCGGATCCCAGCATCCGCGAGCCGAGCCGCCGGAACGTCGGCAGCGCCTCCTGCTCCATCTCGAGGGCGATCTGGAAGTGGTGGCCGGGGACCGCCTCGTGGAACGTCATTGCCGCGAGGCGCCAGGCGACGCGCGTGGGAAGGTCGTAGGTGTTGACGAAGTAGATGCCGGGGCGGGAGCCATCGACCGCCGGCGGGGCGTAGCGGGCCGGGGGTGCCTCGCGCTCGAGCGCCGGTTCCTCTGGCCGCACCTCGCAGCCTGCCCGTGGCAGCCGGCCGAACCAGCGAGGGGCCTGGGCCATGGCCCGCTCGATGAGGGCGAGCGCCCGCTCGGCCAGCTCCTCCTTCGTGGCGGACTGCTGGGCCGGGTCGGCGCCGAGCGCGGCCCGGTACGCGGCCACGTCGTCGCCGAAGCCGGCCGCGCCGGCCAGCGCCCGCTGCTCGACGGCGATGGCCTCCAGGTCTTCGAGCCCGACCCGGTGGACCTCGGCCGGGTCGAGGTCGAGCGACGTCCACGACCTGATGGCCAGCCGGTACAACTCGTCGCCGCCGGGGGCCGAGCAGAGGCCGGGCACTGGCCGGGTGGCGGCGAGGTAGTCGCCGCGCAGCGCGGCTAGGTAGCGGCCAAGGGCCGGGTTGACGATCTGCTCGACCGCCCGGACGAGGCGCGCCCGGCCGGCCTCGTCGGCCAGGCGGGGGATGACGGCGACCGGGTGTCGCTCCGGCGGCAGGGCGAGCATCCGCTCGACCTGGTCGATCGTCCGCTCGGCGACCACTCGCGGTGCCGTGATCCCCGTCCGAAGACCATCGGCCAGGAGACCAAGGTGCGCGTCGGTGAAGACAGGGAAGGCCTCGATCCGGGCGACGAGCCGGTCGAGGCGCTCGGGCGTGTCGGCGCGCTGGAACTGGAGCACCTGGGGCAACCGCGCCTGCGGTCCGTCGATCTGGTCGACGGAGCCAGCCACCAGGTCGAAGCGCGCGTCGTCCTGGGCGATGCCGAGCCGGCAGGCGAGGCCAAGCATGTCGGCCGTGATCCGCTCCTCGGCCGGCAGCAGATCGACGGGGATCGCGGCAAGCTCGGCCAGGGTGGCCTCGCGCAGGGCACGCGCCGCGGCCCGGCCAACCGGCCCCGGGTCCTCGAGGCGATCGTCCCAGCGCTCGTCGCCGTACATCGTGGCGACCGAGGGCAACTGCTGGAGGACCGCGTCCCAGAAACGATCGGCGAGCTGGTTGACGGCGGCGGCCGCGTCGGCCGGCTGGTCGAGGCGCATCGGGAACCTCCTGGGAGTTGCGTGCGTGGGCGTTCCTCGGCTGCCGCGGCCGGTCAGGACGAGGGCCCGGCGGGAAGGGGTCCCTGCGCGGCGCCGTCGGCCATGACGACGTCGGCCAGCATCGGCAGGGGGAGCTTGCCGTGGCCGAGGACATCGTCGTGGAAGCGGCGCAGGTCGAATGCGGCTCCTTCTCGCCGGCGCCGCTCGTCCCGGAGGCGCGCGATCTCGCGCCGGCCGGTCGAGTAGGCCAGCGCCTGGCCCGGCCAGGCCACGTAGCGGTCGGTCTCGATCCCGGCGTCGGTGGGGTGGACGCCGGCGCTCACCATGGTCTCGAAGGCGCGCCGGCGGCTCCAGCCGAAGGCGTGGAGGCCGGTATCGACGACCAGCCTGGCAGCCCGGAGCGCCACCGAGTCGAGCATCCCGAACCGCTCTGCAGACGAGCGGAACAGGCCCATCTCGTCCGCCAGCCGCTCGGTGTAGAGGGCCCAGCCCTCCACGTAGGCGGTGCCCTGCGGCCAGTAGCCCAGGCGCCGGAAGGCCGGCAGGCCGTCGAGCTCCATCTCCAGCGCGCCCTGGAGATGGTGGCCCGGGACCGCCTCGTGGTAGGTCGTCGAAGCGGTGATCCAGTAGGACCGGCTGGCCAGGTCGTAGGTGTTGACGAAGTAGACCCCGGGCCGGCTGCCGTCGAGGGCGGGCTGGTAGTAGTAGGCGGCGGGAGCGTCCTTCTCGAGCAGCGGCTCGACCGGGCGGACCACGCAGCCGGCCTGGGGCATGCGCCCGAACCAGCCCGGCGCCAGCTCCAGGGCGCGCCCGATGTCCTCGGTGCAGCGCTCGACCAGCGCCTCGCGGCTCGCCGGACGCTCGGCCGGATCTGCGAACAGCGAGGCCCGGTAGGCGGCGACGTCGTCGCCGAAGCCGGCCTCGCGGGCGATGGCCCGGCGCTCCTCGTCGAGCTCCTCCATCTCGTC
Organism: Chloroflexota bacterium; assembly: GCA_017860675.1. Classification (GTDB taxonomy): domain Bacteria; phylum Chloroflexota; class Limnocylindria; order Limnocylindrales; family CSP1-4; genus CTSoil-043. The sequence continues at coordinate 1,964 of JAGDMV010000105.1, read as the reverse complement.
GAGGCCCCGCTGGTGCAGCTCCTCGGCGCTGATGTCGAGCGAGGTGTTGGCGACGATGCGGGCGGCGTAGCGGGCTTCGCCGTCCGGGGTGGAACACAGGCCGGGGACCTCGCGGCTCGCCGGCAGGTAGTCGCGCAGGGCTGCCAGGAAGGCCGCGTCCGCGGGGCGCACGAACCGCCGGACCGCGTCCGCCAGGCGATCGCGATCACCCTCGGCGGCCACCCGCGGGATGGTGACGATGGGTGACCGCTCGACCGGCGCGGCCAGCAGGCGGTCCACCTGGCCGATCACCCGCTCGACCACCACCCGGGCCGCGGTGAGGCCGAGGCTCCTGCCCTCGGCCATGAGGTCGATGACGGCCGCCGACATGCGCGGGTAGGCCTCGAGCCTGGCGAGCAGGTGCTCGAGCCGCTCGGGCGTGTCGGCACGCTGGAACTGCACCAACTCCGGCAGGAGGGCCTGGTGCCCCTGCTGCTCCACCGCGGCCACCAGGTCCTGGCGGAGATCGTCGTCGACGATCTGCTGCCGGCTGATCGTGGCCAGCAGGTCGCGCGTCAGGCGTTCCTCCGCGCTCAGCCCTGCCGGGTCGATCGCTCGCGCGGCCGCGAACGTCTCCTCGGCCAGCGAGCGGCGCGCCGCACGGCCGGCAGGGCCGGGATCGTCCAGCCGGTCGTCGTAGCGCTCGTCGCCGAGGATGGTCGACATCACCGGGTGGAGCTCGAGGGTGCGCTCCCAGCAGCGCTCGCTGAGGGCGGTCAGGTCAGCAGAGTCGTTCATGGCCGTAGCCTACGCCGTCGGGCCGGGTTGGGGCTGCGCCGCCGCATGCGGCCCGCCACGGTGCCGCCGACGGCGGGAGTGGCTCCCGTCAGCGCCGGAAGAGAGCCAGCTGCTCGGCGGTGGCGATGACAGGGTCGAGCCCCACGTAGGGCTCGAGGTCGCCCAGCGTCGGCCGGGCCAGGGCAGCGTAGAGGTGCAGGGCGTCGGTCCGGAGCACGTGCCAGTTGCCCTCGACCATGGCTCGGCGCAGGACCGGCGACCTGCCGAGCTTGGCCCGGACGAGCTCGACCCGCTCCGGAACGACGACGACGAAGCGGACCACCCGGTCGTCGGCCGGCAGCAGACGGCCGCGCCGCAGCAGCGGCTCGCCGAGCATGGCCGTCCACTCGACCTCGAAGAGGAAGGCGAACTTCGGCCGGGCGAACCAGGTGCAGTCGACCTGCTCGACCACGCGTGCGCCGGCCTGGCCGAGGAAGGCCAGGGTGGCATGCCGCTCCTCGCCGTCCACCCAATCGCCGAGCAGCCGGCCGCGCGCCCGGCGCGTCTGCTCGCGGGGCGCGATCGTGACGGCCAGGCCCATCCGGTGGCCGAGGTCGGCCAGCAGGGCGATCGTCTCGGCATGCTCGGCCGCCCGCCCCTGGAGCTCGTCGACCGGCGCCAGCCGGCCGGCCCCATCCGGAGCTCGGTAGCTGGCCAGGCAGGCATCCACCAGCCAGCCGTCCGGCGTGTCGTAGCCGCTGAACATCTCTGCCAGCCGCTCGCGGACGGCTTCCTCGTCGCCGGGGCTGCCGGGCCCGGACAGGCTGTAGATCGCCCACTCCACCCGGTCTGACAGGGGGGTTGCCGCCTCCGCCTCGTCGGCCGGCGAGGCGAGCCAGACGCGGCCGGGCTCGACCTCCGCCAGCCGCCGGCCGTCGGGCTGGGCCAGCTCGCCGTCAACGAGCGCGCGCAGGGCCGCCACGTCATCGGGCCCGGGCACCCCCGGCGGCACGACAGGCGGCGGTGGGCCTGCGTCGCGGTCACCCGGACGCGCGCGGCCGGCGACGGCCGGCGTCGCGGTGGCAGGGGGCGCCGTGGGGGGAAGGGGCGGCGCTGCCGCGGTGCCGCCCGGCGTCTCGTCGCCCCAGCCCTGGCGGTCCGGGGCAGTGGCGAAGCGGCGCAGCTCGCCGGAGCGGTCGAGGCCGACC
>JAGDMV010000104.1 GCA_017860675.1 Chloroflexota bacterium | reverse complement strand
GCCCGGCTGCGCAACGCGGCCGAGGCGATGGGCTACCCGCGGGCGGACGTCGAGGTGCTGCTCATCGCCTGGGTCCGCTTCGTCCGCGACGGCGCCGAGGTGTCGATGTCGAAGCGGGCCGGCGAGTTCGTCACCCTCGACGAGCTGCTGGCCGAGATCGGGGTTGACGCGGCCCGCTGGTTCTTCGCCGCCCGGTCGCACGCCTCGGCCATCGACTTCGACATCGAGCTGGCCAAGCGGCAGTCGGCCGAGAACCCCGTCTACTACGTCCAGTACGCGCACGCCCGTATCGCCTCGATCCTGCGAAAGGCCGCCGAGGCCGGGCTTCCCGTGGCTCCGGGAGTGGCGGCGGCCGACCTCGAGGGCGCGCCCGAGGCTGCTCTCGCGCGGGCCCTGGCCCGCTTCCCCGAGGTCGTCGAGGACGCCGCGGAGTCCGAGGAGACGCACGAGATCACGACCTTCGCCACCGAGCTCGCCACCCAGTTCCACGCCTTCTACCGGGACGCGCGCGTGGTCGACCCGGCGGATCCTGCCCGGTCGCGGGCCCGGCTGGCGCTTGTGCGGGCGACGCAGCTGACGATCGCCGCCGCCCTGGGCCTGCTGGGGATCTCGGCGCCCGAGTCGATGTAACGGGGGTGCGGCGGCATCGCGCGACCGCGCGGCCCGCCCCTACTCCGGCAGCGCTGCCCCCAGCCGCTGCAGCACCCCCGCGTCGCTGGCCAGCAGGACGGTCACCGCGTCGCCGGCGGCCCGCACTGCCGACGCCCCGGGCAGGCCCTTCACCGCGGACCGGGCGGCCGTCGCGAACTCCGCCGCATCGTCGGCCGTGTCCCAGGTCGTGGCCATCACCAGAGCGTACGAGTCGCCCGGGCCGGTGAGCAGGACCGTCCGGTCGCCGCCCCAGCCGGCCGCGGCCCCCGACGCCGGCACCGGCGTGCCGTCCGGCTCCGGCGCAGGACCGGTCGCGCCGCGCTCGCGCAGCCAGACCGACAGGAAGAACTCGCCGGCCGTGTCCTCGTCGGCGGCCGTCCAACCATCGCCCAGGGCCCGGGCGACGTCCGCGGCCGGGATGCTGACGGGTCGGGGCGCCTCGCCGGCCTTGTACTTCTCCGGGTGGAGGATCTGCTCCGTCGATTCAGGCAGCTTCTGGTAGAGCGCGTCGATCGCCGGCCAGCCGCCTTCGACGTAGGCCGCCATGTCGAACTGCGCACCGGCCGAGTAGGGGAACATCAGGTTCTCGCGCAGGATCGCCGGCGCCCTGTTGAGCGCCGCCGTCGCCTCCGGGTCGGACGACTCGGTCATGACCTGCTGGAGCTCCTCCGGCGTCAGGTGGTTCTGCAGCCAGAGGAACTGGCCGATGGTGGCGTCACCCTCGACGACCGATAGCCAGGCGGCCGCCCGGTCGCTCTGGCCCTTGGACGCTTCCTCGTCGGTCAGCCGGTCGGCCCCGAAGTGCTGGTCCTGGAGGGCATGGACGAACTCGTGGGCGAAGGTGGCCTTCTCGCTCGGGCCGACCCCGCCCTTCCGCGAGACGAGGAACATCTGGTTCGCCTCGAGGTCGTAGAAGCCGGCCACCTGGGAGCCCATCAGGTCGAGGTAGACATCGCGGAGCGACGCGTCGGCCGGGAGCAGCCCGAGCGCCTTGAGGAAGATCTCGCCCTCGCGGATCTCGGCCGGCGGGTTCTTCTTGTCGAAGTCCGCCTGCAGCCGGGCCCGGAGGGCGGGCTCGTCGAGGACCGTGGGCTCCAGCCGCTCGGTCGGCTGGACGCCGCGGATGGCGGCGATCTGGTCCTCGATCGCCCGGTAGACCGCCGCGTCGGCCGGGTCCGGCGTGGCGCCCGGCACGCGGCTCGCCGTCGGGTTGGGGGAGGCGGCCGCGGTCCCGCTCGGGGCCGGCGAGGGCGGGGCGGAGGTCGGGGATGCGCTCGCCGCCGGAGGCGCAGAGGGAGTCGTGGTGGCCGGGCTGGCGCCCGTCCCGCAGGCCGCCGAGACGAGGGCGAAGGCGAGAAGGCTGGCGAGGAGCGCGGGGCGGTGCGACGCGCGGGTCTTCGGGTCAGCGGTCATGGGGGGATTGTGTCACTCGAACGGCTGGAGCCAGTCCCCAAATGGAACCGGAGGCGCCTGCCCAATCGGCGCCTCCGGTCGGAGGGAGGGAGGATGGATCTGAGGGCTCATCCCGCAGGTCCTGGAGAAGTGTCTCGCGCCGGGGTGAAGGCACAACCCGGAGGGTTGTTAAGAATCCGACATCGTGGCGGCAACCGGGCGCCAGCCACCGGTGGCCACGCGCCCGTGGCTGCCGCCGCCTGTGCGAGAATCTGGCCATGGAGCTGAGCTGGTACGGGCAGACCTGCATCCGCCTCCGCGGTAAGGACGCCGTCGTCGTGGCCGACGCCTACCAGTCGGTCGTCGGGCCGACCGGCCGGGGGCTCACCGCCGACATCGCAACCTTCAGCCATCCCGACGACGCCCCCCTGCCCCGGGCCAAGGGCCGGACGACACGAGACGGGTCGACGCACCTCCCGTCCAGCCTCGACGACGCCTTCCTGCTCGACGGCCCCGGCGAGTACGAGATCAGGCACGTCCTCGTCAACGGCGTCCTCACCTTCCGCGACGATCGACGCGGGGCGGAGCTCGGCAGGAACGTGGTCTTCGTGGTGGAGCTGGACGGGATCCACACGGCCCATCTCGGGGTCATCGGCCACCTCCTGACCGAGGAGAAGGTCGGTGAGGTCGGCTCCGTCGACGTGGTCTGCGTGCCGATCGGCGGGGCCCTGTCGGCGACGAAGGCGGCGGAGCTGGTGGCCCAGCTCGACCCGCGCATCGTCGTGCCGATGCCGGTGGACGAGGCCGACAAGGACGGCCGCGACCCGATGGCCAGGTTCCTCCACGAGATGGGTACGACCGATGCGGTACCCCAGCAGCGGCTGTCGCTCACGCCGTCGAGCCTGCCGAGCGAGACGACGACGTTTCTGCTGGAGCAGCGCGGCAAGCAGTAGCGCTCGAATCAACGGCAGCCTGCAGGCGCCCCGGTCTAGGACGGCCGCCCGCCCCCTCAGGCGCCCCGGTCGAGGATGACCCGTCCACCCACGACCACCGCCCGGACGAGCTCCGCTCCGACCCAGTAGGAGATCTGGGCGTGGGTCGGGACCCGCCAGGCCACGAGGTCGGCTCGCAGCCCAGGCTCGAGCGCACCGCGGTCGGGGAGGTCGAGCGCGGCGGCCGCGTTGACCGTTGTCGCGGCCAGTGCTTCCGCCGGCGAGAGGCCGAGTGACACCGCGGCCATCGACATGACCAGCGGCAGGCTCGTCACCGGCGAGGTGCCGGGGTTGAAGTCGGTCGCCAGCGCCACCGGCACCCCGGCTTCGATCAGCTCCCGGGCCGGCTCGCGAACGGCGAGTCCCAGGAACCAGGGCACGGTCGGGAGGAGCACCCCGACCACGGGGTGGCCGTCGCGGGCCGTCGCCGCCAGGGCCTCGATCCCGGCTGCCGACGGCGACCCGAGGTGGTCGGCCGAGAGCGCCCCGAGCTCCGCGGCCAGCTCGGCTCCGCCGGATGGGGCCAGCTCGTCGGCATGGAGGCGGACGGCAAGGGCGAGGTCGCGCGCGGCCAGCAGGATCCGGCGGGCCTGGTCGGCCGAGAAGACGCCGGACTCGCAGAAGACATCGCACGAACGGGCGATCCCCTGCGCCGCCACGGCGGGGAGCTGCTCCCCGATGACCGCGGCCACGTACGCTTCGGTCGCGGCGGCCGGGTCGTCCGGGTGCGCGGCGCGGATCTCGGCCGGGACCGCGTGCGCCCCGAGGAAGGTCGGCACGACGTCGACCAGCCCATCAGCACCCAGACGGCCGGCCACCTCCAGCAGGCGCAGCTCGGTCGCCGTGTCGAGGCCGTAGCCCGACTTCGCCTCGACGGTCGTCGTCCCGTGGCCGAGCATCTCGGTCAGCCAGCGCCGCCCATGGGCGAGCAGCGCCTCGGTCGAGGCCGCCCGCGTCGCCGCCACCGTCGACAGGATCCCGCCGCCCGCGGCGAGGATGTCGAGATAGCTCGCCCCCCGCGCCCTGAGCGCCACCTCGCCCACGCGCGACCCGGCGAAGACGAGGTGGGTGTGGGGGTCGACCAGGCCTGGCGTGATCGTTGCGCCGTCGGCGTCCAGTCGGTCGACCGCGTCCGGGGAGCGGCCGCTTCCTCGCAGGGCCTCGGCCAGCGCGTCCGCTGCCTCGCGGTCCGGGCCGACCGCGACGATCCGCCCGTCGAGGCAGGCGACGGTGGTTCCCGGCGGGGCAACCGCCGGCTCGTCCTGGGCAGGGCCGCGGCGGAGGCCACCGGCAAGCGTGACGACCTCGGCCGCACCCGTGACCAGCAGGCCGCGGGCCGCGAGTGGGCGCTGCGCTGACACGATCATGATCCGGCGACCCCCTGGATCGCCCGCAGCCGCAGCTCGAGCGCCTGCAACGGCGAGGCGTCGCGCAGCCGCAGGTAGCGTCCTGCGGCCAGCACCCGCTCCTCGATCGGCCGGTCCGCAGCCTCGCCTGCCCGGTCGGCGACGGCCAGGAACGCGGCCAGCGGGGCCAGCCCGATCAGCTCCGTCTCGAGCACGTCCACGCCCTCGGCGGCTGCCAGGTCGCGCACCTCCTCGTAGGCCCGCCAGATCGGCGTCCGATCGGTGTCCAGGAGGTTCATCGACACCTGGGCGCAGCGCGGCTCCTCGATCGCGAAGCCTCGCGCCTGGACGGCCGGCAGCCCGCCCGACGACTCACGCACCTCGCGGGCGATCCGCTTCGCCAGCTCGAGGTCGCCTGTGGCGAGGTTCACGTTCCAGGCGATCAGGAACGGCCGCGCCCCGACAACGGTGGCACCGGCCGTCGGGTGCATCCGGGCCGGCCCGAAGTCGGGCTCGCGGCCCGGGTTGCCGATCTCTGCCTTCAGGCCCTCGTACTCGCCGTGGCGGACGTCCGCCAGCTTCACCCGCTCCGGGCGGATGGCGGCCGCGGCGTACAGGTAGACCGGCAGGCCGAAGCGCTCGGCGATCCGGCGACCGAACGACCGCGCCAGCCCGACGCAGTCGGCCATCGTCGTCCCCTCCAGCGGCACGAACGGGACGACGTCGACCGCCCCGATCCGCGGGTGCTCGCCGGAGTGGCGCTCCATGTCGATGCCGGCGATCGCCGCCTCGACCATCCGCTCGAGCGCCTCGGGCACGGCCGCCGCCTCGCCGGCCAGGGTCAGGACGCTGCGGTTGTGGCTGGCGTCGCTCGTCCGGTCGAGCAGGTGGGCGCCGGCGACCGACGCGGCAGCCGCCGCGATCGCGTCGACCACCTCCGTCCGGCGGCCCTCCGACACGTTCGGGACGGCTTCCACCAGGCGCATTCCGGTATCGTGGCACAGCCGTGAATGACCCGGACCCGGCCGCGGACCCGCCCTCGGCCGCGCCAGCCGCGCCCGTGGGCCGGCCCGCGACAGGCCCTTCAGGCGAGGTTGCGGGTATGGCCCGCGCTCCAGCAGCGCCCCGCGGCGGCCTGCTCCGCCACCCCGACTTCCTTCGCCTCTGGTCGGCCGAGACCGTCAGCCAGCTCGGCAGCCAGGTGTCGCTGCTGGCGATCCCGTTCGTGGCCATCGAGATCATCGGGGCCACCACATTCGAGGTCGCCCTGCTGGGCGTGATCGACATGCTGCCGTTCCTGCTGATCGGCCTGCCGGCCGGCGTCTGGGTGGACCGCCTCCGCCGCCGCCCGATCCTCGTGGCCGGCGACCTGGGCCGTGCAATCGCCCTGGCGACGATCCCGGTCGCCTACGCCCTCGGCGTCCTCACGATCGCCCAGCTCTACCTCGTCGGCTTCGTCGTCGGGACGCTGACCGTCTTCTTCGATGTCGCCTACCAGTCGTACCTGCCGTCGCTGGTCGAGCGCGATCAGCTGACCGAGGGCAACGCCAAGCTCGAGATCAGCCGCGCGGGCGCCCAGGTCGTTGGACCGGGCCTGGCCGGCGCGCTGATCGGCGCGTTCCGGGCCCCGTTCGCGATCCTGCTCGACGCCCTCAGCTTCGCCGCCTCGGCCCTCTTCATCCTCGCCATCCACCGCCAAGAACCGGCTCCCGAGCGCCCGGTCGACGCGCGCGGGCAGCACACGGGCATGCGCCGCGAGATGGCCGAGGGCCTGCGTTACGTGCTCGGCCACCGCTACCTGAGGCCCATCGCACTTTGCACCGGGACGGCGAACCTGTTCGGCACGATCGCGCTGTCGATCCTCCTCGTCTACGCAGTCCGCGAGCTGAGGATGACGGCCGCGGCCGTCGGCCTCGCCTTCTCGATCGGCTCGCTCGGGGCGCTGCTGGGAGCGTTCGGCGCCACCCGCATCGCCCGGGTCATGGGAGTCGGCCCCACCATCGTCGCCTTCTCGTCGATCGTCGGCCCGGCCTGGCTGCCGCTCGCCCTCGTCCCGGCCGGCGCGTCGACGGCGGTTCTCATCGGGCTGCTCGCCCTGGCCGGGTTCGTCGGCGGCATCTCGGCCGTCGTCTACAACGTCAACCAGGTGAGCCTGCGCCAGGCGATCACCCCGGAGCGGATGCAGGGCCGGATGAACGCCACGATGCGCTGGATCGTCTGGGGGACGATCCCGATCGGCGGGATCCT
>JAGDMV010000103.1 GCA_017860675.1 Chloroflexota bacterium | reverse complement strand
TCCGCCGGCCGCGGGCAGCGTCCTCGAGCTCCTCCTCCTCGCCCGGCAGCGGCTCGCGCGGGACCCGGGCCGGGCGGCCCTCCCGCTCGAACAGGCGCCGGGCTGCCCGGGCCGCCACCGACCGCTCGTCGGGCTTGACGTTGCGGCGGATGAAGTAGAAGAAGAAGGACGAGATCACGGCCGCGATCGGCAGCCCGAAGATCGCGCCCGGGATGCCGAACAGCCGCATCCCGATGAGGACCGAGGCGAGGACGACGACCGGGTGGAGCCCGACCGCGTTGGCCAGCACCTTGGGCTGCAGGATGTTCTGGTTGATGAACCAGCCGATGCCCATGATCAGGAGCGCCCAGATCAGCACGTCGGGCTTGGTGACGGCGGCCACGATGACCGGCGGCGACCAGGACACGAACGGCCCGAAGAACGGGATCGCCATGAGAATCCCGGACAGGGTCGTGGTGATCGGCGCGTACTCGAGTCCCAGCAGCATGTTCGCCAACAGGGCGACCAGGGCGTACGAGCCGCCGATGATCACCATGCCCCGGATGAACCCGCCGAACGACCGGCCGACGCTCTCCGACAGCAGGTGGGCCTCCTCCGAGTACGCCGGCGGGACCAGCCGCAGCAGGAAGGAGCCGATCGCCGCCCGGTCGATCGAGATGAAGATCGCCAGGAAGAACAGGACGAGCACGTTGCCGACCAGGCCCAGGCTGGCCACGGCCACGTCCTGCAGCGGCCCAAGCAGGTTCTGGGCCTGGGCGGCGAGCGTCTCGAGCAGCCCGCCGATCTGGGAGTTGAGGTCCACTCGGTCGAAGCCGAGCGAGATGAGCCAGTCGGAGATCGGGGTGATCAGCCTGATCAGGTCCTCCTGGAACTGGGGCAGGTTCCCCAGGAAGTCGGAGATCGAGGTCAGGAGAGCCGAGGCGGCAACGACGACAAGGGCGAAGGCCGCCACCGCCACCAGCCCGTAGGCGATGGCGACGGCGATCGTCCGCGGCATCCAGCGCGCCAGCCAGGCCGCCACCGGCTCCAGGATGAAGCCCAGGAGCCAGGCGAAGAAGAAGATCAGGATCAGGTCCGAGAAGACCGCCCAGACGCCGGCCACCTGGTCAAGGACGACGAAGAAGAGAGCGACCGAGCCGAGCGTCAGCAGGATCGTCAGCCAGCGCCGCTCGCGGGGGGTGAGCAGGACGGTGACCTGCTGGGTGCCGGAGACCGGCGCCGGTTCAGGCAGCGAGGCTCCCTGGTCGGGGGTGGTCAGGCGGGTGTCGGGCGGCCAGCCGGGCGGGAGCGGCGCCGACGTCGGGGCGACGATCGGCGGCTCGGGCACGGTCGGCTTCGGGGTGGGCTCGTCCATCGCCTTCCGGCTGGTCCCGGGCCGTGGTCGGCCCGGCCTCCGCCGATCGTAGCAGGCCGGTCGAACGACGGCTCGACGGCCGGCGGTCGAACGGACCACGGCCGACCGGCTGGGGCCGCGCTGTCGTCGGCTCGACGTTCCTCCGGGCGCGGCCGGGCGACGCTATGTCCTCAGCGAAGGCCCATTCGCTCGCGGACCTCGGCGATGGTCGCCTGGGCGATCGGCCGGGCCCGTTCGGCACCCTCGTCCAGGATCCGGTCGACCGTCGCCGGGCTGGCCATGAGCTCGGCGTAGCGCTCGCGGGCCTCCGCGAAGCGGGCGATGATCCGGTCGGCCAGCAGCCGCTTCGTGTCGACGCAGCCGGTCCGGGCGGTCCGCTCGCCGTCCCAGATCGCCTCGAAGTCGTCGCCGAAGGACCTGTGGAGCTGGCAGACGTTGCAGCGCTCCGGGTGACCCGGATCGGTCCGCCTGATCCGCAGCGTGTCGGTGACCATGCTCATCACCTGGCGCCGGATCGTCGCCTCGTCGGCCAGGATCTCGATCGTGTTGCCGATCGACTTGGACATCTTGCGGACGCCGTCGGTGCCCATCACCACCGGCGCCTCGGTGAAGGCCGCCTGCGGCTCCGGGAAGGTCGGGCCGTAACGGTTGTTGAACGCCCGGGCGATCTCGCGCGACAGCTCCAGGTGGGCAGCCTGGTCGCGACCGACGGGCACCACCGATGCCTTGTAGAGGACGATGTCGGCGGCCTGCAGGACGGGGTACGTGAGCAGGCCGTGGTTGACGTCCTCGGGCTGGTTCTGGCGCTTCTCCTTGTAGGTCGGGGTCCGTTGCAGCCACGAGACCGGGGTGACGGTGGCGAAGAGCCACATCAGCTCGGTCACCTCCGGCCGGTGGCTCTGGACGAAGAGCGTGCAGCGGGCGGGATCGAGGCCCAGGGCCAGCAGGGCGGCAGCCATCTCCAGCGTCTGGCGGCGAAGCCGGTCGGGCTCGTGGACGCTCGTCAGGGCGTGCAGGTCGACGATGCAGTAGATCGACTCGTAGCGGTCCTGGAGGGCGACGTAGTTGGAGATCGCCCCGAGGTAGTTGCCGAGATGCGGCCTGCCGGAGGGCTGGATGCCGGAGAAGCAGCGGGTCCGGGAGGGCTGCAACGCGGAGGCAGGGGTGGGCGCGGGCGAGCCCGCGGTGTCGGTCTTCATCGGCGGCGAGTGTAGCCGAGCGGGCGGGCCGAAGGCTGCCGTCTGCCCGCGGCCGCCGTTGCCTGCGACAATGGCTCCATGAGAGAGCCGGCGGAGCGGGACCTGGCCCGCCACACCGACGAGGTCCGGGCGGCGCCGGCCGACGCAGGCCGGATCGAGATGATCGTCCGCCGGCCGGCCGTGGACGCACGCGAGGTCGTGCCCGAGGCGGTCCTCGACCCGGCGACCGGCCTCGTCGGCGACGACTGGCTGGCGCGCGGCAGCAGCTCGACGCCCGACGGGTCCGCCGACCCGGAGGAGCAGCTGACGCTCATGAGCACGCGGGTGCTGGCGGCAGTCGAGCCGGATCGCTCGCGCTGGCCGCTGGCCGGTGACCAGCTGCTGGTGGACCTCGACCTCAGCACGGACAACCTCCCGCCGGGGACTCGCCTGTTCGCCGGCGATGCGATCCTCGAGGTGACGGCGTCGCCGCACACGGGCTGTGCGAAGTTCAGCGGTCGGTTCGGGGCGGACGCGCTGCGCTGGATCAGCGACCCGGCGCTTCGTCCGCTCCGAATGCGGGGCATGTACGCCCGGGTCGTCGAGGGCGGCGTCGTGCGGGTGGGGGACACGGTCCGCAAGGTATGACCGGCGGCAAGGGGTGCCGTCGGCGGCCTCCCGGCGCGTCGCGTCGCTCCTGGCCGAGGGCCCTCCGGGCCGGGTGCCCGTTCGGCTACGATGCGCCCGATGCCCGGCTCTGACCCCCTGCGCGTGGCGATCCTCGGCGCCGGCACCGTGGGTGGTGCCGTCGTCCGGGGGTTCGTCGAGCACCCGGCGCGGCTGGCGCCGGTCGACGGAGCCCGTCTCGAGCTGGTGGCGGTGGCCGAGCGGCTCGCCGACCGGGCGATCGCTGCCGGCGTTCCGGCCGGCCTGCTGGTCGATGACCCGGCCGGGCTCGTGGTCGACCCGGCGGTCGACGTCGTGGTGGAGCTCCTCGGCGGCGACGAGCCGGCCCGCAGCCTGGTGGCCGCGGCCCTCGAGGCGGGCAAGCACGTGGTCACCGCCAACAAGCACGTGATCGCCCACCACGGGCCGGAGCTGGAGGCGATCGCCCGACGGTGCGGCACCGCGCTCCGCTTCGAGGCCGCGGTCGGCGGTGGGATCCCGGTCCTGTCGCCGCTCGCCGCTGACCTGGCCGCGAACGAGGTTCGGCAGGTGCGGGGGATCCTCAACGGGACCACCAACTTCATCCTGACGGCCATGCGCGACGGCGGCCGCGACTACGCGGAGGTGCTCGCGGAGGCCCAGGCGATGGGCTACGCGGAGGCTGACCCGCGGGGCGACGTCGAGGGCGACGACGCGGTCAACAAGATCGTGATCCTGGCCCGGATCGCGTTCGGAGCCTGGCTCCGGCCGGAGGATGCGGCGGTGGCGCCGCCGACCCTGCGCGGGGCCGGCCGGCCGGGGATCACCGGCGTCAGCCGAGACGAGATCGCCGCCGCAACCCGGCTCGGGCTCTGCCTCAAGCTCGTCGCGATGGCCGAGCGTGATTCGGCCGGCCGGCCGGCAGCCAGCGTCGTGCCGTCGGCGCTCGACCGCGAGGTTCCGCTGGGTCGCACCGACGGCGTCCTCAACCGGATCGAGGTCGTGGCCGAGCCGGTCGGGACGGTGGCCTTCGCCGGGCCGGGGGCCGGCGGCGACGCCACCAGCTCGGCCGTGCTGGGCGACCTGCTGGCGCTGGCGCGCGGCGGCGGCAGCACGTGGGCAGGCCTCCCGCCTGCCGGCGCCCTGCCGGTCGCGTCGCAGGCAGCAGGTGCGGCCGTGCCGGATGTTGCCGTGTCGACCGAGGCCGTCACCAGCGCCGGCCTCCGCGCCTGGTTCGCGCTGCTGCCCGGTGCCGACCCGGTGGCTGTCCGCGCCACTGCCGGGGAGGAGCTGGTCGCCGCCGCGAGCGTGGCGGGCGGCGCGGCCGTTCGGACCGTCGCAATGCCGCTCGAGCGGGCGCGAGCGCTGATGGCCGCTGCGTTCCCCGGCATCGTCGACGCGCCGCTCTACCCGGTGCTCTCGTGAACGGCCAGGCCCGCCCGACCCTGCTCGATCGCTACGGCTCGTTCCTGCCGCTGACCGGGGCGACGCCGCGCCTGTCGCTCGGCGAGGGCTTCACCCCGCTCGTCCACGCCGAGCGGCTGGGGGCTGCCTGGAGCCTCTCCAACCTGTGGCTGAAGCTCGAGGGCTGCAACCCGACCGGCTCGTTCAAGGACCGGGGGATGGTCGTGGCCGTGGCCAGGGCCGTCGAGGCGGGCGCGCGCTCGATCGTCTGCGCCTCGACGGGCAACACCTCGGCCTCTGCCGCCGCCTACGGGGCGATGGCCGGGCTGGAGGTGCTCGTCGTCCTGCCGAGGGGCAAGATCGCCGCCGGCAAGCTGCTCCAGGCCCAGGCGGCGGGCGCCACCGTGCTGGCCGTCGACGGCAACTTCGACGCCGCGCTGCGGGTCGTCCGCGAGCTGGCGGCCCAGGAGGCGCACCCGGTCACCCTCGTCAACTCGGTCAACCCGCACCGGATCGCGGGCCAGACGACGGCAGCCTTCGAGGTCTGCGACGACCTCGGTCGGGCGCCGGACGTGCTGGCCATCCCGGTCGGGAACGCCGGCAACATCAGCGCCTACTGGGCCGGCTTCCGGGCCTACCGCGGTGCCGGCCGGATCGACAGCCTGCCGCGGCTGTGGGGCTTCCAGGCCCAGGGTGCCGCCCCGATCGTCCTCGGCCACCCCGTCGAGCAGCCCGAGACGGTGGCGACCGCGATCCGCATCGGCAACCCTGCCTCGTGGGCCACGGCCGTGGCCGCCCGCGACGAATCCGGCGGCCTGATCGAGGCCGTCAGCGACGAGCAGATCCTGGCCGCCTACCGCGATGCCGCCCGGCTGGCCGGCGTCTTCTGCGAGCCTGCCTCGGCGGCGAGCCTGGCCGGCGTCCGGGCGCTCCGGGCGGCCGGCCGCCTCGATCCCGACGCGCTCGTGGTCTGCGTGCTCACCGGTCACGGCCTGAAGGACCCCGACACCGCCGCCGGCCTGGCGGCACCGGCGGTCGAGGCCGAGGCGACGGTCCCCTCGGTCATGGCCGCCCTTGGCTGGCAGGAGAGACGATGATGCGCCTTCCCGAGCTCGATGGTCGCCGGGTCGTGGTGGATGTCCCCGCCACCTCGGCCAACCTGGGGGCCGGCTACGACGTCCTTGCGGTCGCCCTCGAGCTGTCGCTCCGGGTCGAGGTCGAGGTCGTCGCCCGGCCCGGCGCCGGAGTCGAGCTGACCGTGGAGGGGGAGGGCGAGGGGCAGCTCCCGTCCGATCGGTCGAACGTGTTCGTCGTCGCCCTGGAGCGCGCCCTCACCGACGTTCGCGGGCGGGGCGCCGCCGACGGCCTCGGCTGGCGGGTGCGGATGACCAACCGCATCCCGCTGGCGCGCGGGCTGGGCTCATCGGCCGCCGCCAACGTGGCCGGGCTGCTGGCCGGCCACGCGCTGCTGTCGCCGGAAGGCGCGCCGCCCCCAGTCGAGTCGGTGCTGGCCGTCGCCGCCGAGCTCGAAGGGCACCTCGACAATGCCGCGGCCGCGCTGCTCGGCGGCTTCACCGTGGCGGTCGCCGGCGAGGAGCCGGGCTCGCCGCCGATCGCCGTCCGGTTCGAGCCGCCGCGCGACCTTCGGGCGGTGCTGTTCATCCCCGACCAGCCGGCCGCAACCGCCGAGATGCGGGCCCTGCTGCCCGCCGCCGTCCCGCTCGCCGACGCGGTGTTCAACCTGGGCAGCGTCTCCCTGGGGGTGGCCGGGCTGGCCTCGGGCCGGACGGAGCTGCTGCGGCACCTGACGGCCGACCGGCTGCACGAGCGCTACCGGGTAGCCGCCTTCCCTGCCTTGCCGAGGCTGGTCGGGGCGGCCCGGGCAGCGGGTGCGCTCGGCGCCTGCCTCTCCGGCTCCGGCAGCACGGTCATCGCCTTCGTCGACTCGCTGGCGGCGATCACCCGTGTGGAGGCGGCATTCCGGGCCGCCGCGGCCGATCTCGAGCTGGCCGGCCGCGCCGAGCTTGTCGCCATCCAGGCGAGCGGCGCCCGCGTGGTCTCGATCGATTGAGCCGGCGACGCCGCGGCAGCGGGGCGAGCGATCGAGATCCTCAGGTAGCCGGCGGCGTGTGCGCGCGGA
>JAGDMV010000102.1 GCA_017860675.1 Chloroflexota bacterium | reverse complement strand
TCTTCGGCTCGCCACGCGGCGTGAGAGCGACGGCCCGCGCCCGCAGCTCCTGCTGCGTGGTGCGACTGTCGTCGTCGGTCCCGGCCAGGATGTTCTGCATCGACTGGATGGCGGCCGCCTCGGCCCAGTCGGTCCGGACGGCCGACGCGAAGCCCTCGCTGCCGGCAACGCTCACTTCGACGGGGCCCGGCGTGGACGAGGCCGCCGATGGGGTGGGGGTCGGGCCGCTCGACTGCCCGGGCTCGGGCGATCCGCCCGGTCCGGTCGACGGCGACGCACCGGAGGATCCCGGTTCCGGGGATGCCGGTCCGGCGCTTGCCGTGGGAGAGGCCGCGGCCGGAGTCCGGACCGGGCGGCCGGGCTCAGTGAGCTCGTCCGCCCGCATCAGGAACCACCCGCCGACCAGCAGGGCCAGGACGAGGAAGAGGGCGGTGGCGAGGTCGCTCGAGTCGCGGTTCATCCGTTCGGCGCGGTGGCTCCATGCGGCTTCCCGGCAACGCCCGATCGGACGGCCGGACCCCCCAGCGTGACGCCCGACGGGCGGCGACGCGCCCGCCCCCGGGGCGCAGCCCGGCGAGCGTACCATGGGGCAGACCGCGCCCGCCCTTCGGCCCGCGGGCCTGCAGCCTGCCGGGTGCGTCCATGGAGCACGTCCCCCGATGATGCATCCGGCCCTCTCGCCGCGGCCCGAGGCCGCCGTCCCGGCAACCGGGGCCCGGCACGTCGCCCGGCCCGCAGGGCGGTCCCGGCGCGACGGGACGGCTCGCTCGCCGGCCGACGAGGCGTGATCTCCGCCCTCCGGCGCTACGCCGGCACCTTCACCGGGTTCGAGCGCGATGCCCGTGTCTTCCTCGTCGTCACCGTCGTCTACGGGATCGGCCTGAGCCTCTACTGGGTCGACTTCAACCTCTACCTGTCGTCGCTCGGCTTCGACCGCTCCTTCATCGGCCTCGTCGCCACGGCGAGCTCCGCGGCCGGGCTGCTGGGGGCACTGCCGATCGCCTTCGTCTCCGACCGTGTCGGCCGGCGGCGTGTCCTCGTCGGCGGGGCCGGTCTCGGGGCCCTCGGCATCGCCGGCCTGCTGGCCACCGCCGAGCCCCTGCTGGTGATCCTCCTGGCGGCCCTGCTGGGGCTCTCCTCCCAGGTGTTCAACGTGGTCTCCGCCCCGTTCCTCACGGAGCGGAGCCGGCCCGAGCACCGGAACGAGCTCTTCTCGCTCCAGTTCGCCATCACCAGCCTCACCAACGTCGTTGCGGCGCTGGTGGGCGGGGCGCTGGCCTCGGCGATCGCCGTCACCTGGGGGTTCGCCCCGGACGGGCCCGAGGCGTACCGGCTGCTGCTCGTGGCGATGTTCGCCTCGGCGGCTGGGTCAGCTGCAATCCTGCTCCTCCTGGCCGACGATCGGCCATCACGTCAGAGGGGGGACCCAGCCGGCACCCCCGGCGAGCCGGCATCCGGCGGTCCGGGCCCAGCCGACCCCGGCCGCATCTCCCGGCCGAAGCCCGCCGGAGCAGTGAGCCCCCCGGCCCGCCTTCGGCCCGGCGGCCCGGGGCGAGCCCGCGTGGACCTCGGGCTGTTCACCAGGATCCTCCTGCCGGGCTTCCTCATCAGCCTCGGGGCGGGCCAGGTGATCCCGTTCCTGAACCTCTTCATCCAGGGCAAGTTCGGGCTCGACCTGGCGGCGCTCAACGCGGTCTTCGCCATCACCAGCTTCGGGACCTTCGTGGCGATCATGATCCAGCCGGCGCTCGCCCGGCGCTTCGGCAAGATCGGCTCCGTGGTCCTGGTCCAGGCCGCCTCGCTGCCGTTCCTGGCCATCCTCGGCTTCTCGCCCGTCCTGTGGACGGTGATCGTTGCCATGGCCGTGCGCAACTCGCTCATGAACGCCGGCAACCCCATCTTCACCGCCTTCGCCATGGAGCGGGTACGGCCGGCCGAGCGGGCCACGCTGGCCGCGGCGATGAGCCTCGTCTGGTCGGGCGGCTGGGCGCTGGCCGGGCCCTGGTACAGCGTCCTCCAGCGATCGCTCGGCTTCGAGGCAGGCTACGCCGTCAGCTTCGTCACCGTCATCGTCCTCTACAGCCTCGGCACGTTCCTGACCTGGCACTGGTTCGGCGCTGCCGAGCGCGCCGCCGCCCGCCCGACCGGCCCGGAGCCGGCCGTCGCCGAGGCTCGCGAGGCCGACCCGGGCGGAGCCGAGCCCGGTGCAGCCGACCCAGGCGGGCAGGCCCCGGGCAGTACCGTCGGGTAGGTGACCCCGACGAACGCCGGGCAGACACTTGGGCCGATGGTCGAGCCCGCTGCCCCCGCGCGCCCTCGCGGGCGGTCCGCCGCCCTGCGATTCATGCTCCTGGCCGCCGTCTTCTCGGCGGCCGTCCTCGCGGCCGGCGCCGCGACCTCGTCGCCGGGCGCCGAGGCCTCGACCGCTCCGCTGCCGGCCTGCCGGACAGGCGACGTCCTCAGCCCGTGGCGGTCGCTCGCCCAGTACCGAGTGACGATCCTCGACCGCTGGTACCGCCTGCCGTCGACCTACGTGCCCCCGCTCCGGTCGGTGTCGGCCGCCGGCTTTTCCTCCGGCTACGCGGTGCGGCGCGAGGTGATCACGGACCTGGCCGCGATGCGGGCCGCGGCCGCCAGGGCCGGCGCCCGCCTGGGCATCATCTCCGCCTACCGGAGCTACCTCACGCAGCGCTGGACCTACGCCAAGTGGGTGCGCGTCCTGGGAGCGAGCCGGGCCGCGATCAGCAGCGCCAGGGCCGGCCACTCGGAGCACCAGCTGGGCACCGCGATCGACTTCACGATCCCCGGCGCGTCGGCTCCGTGGGGCTACTCGGACTGGGCCCGGACTCGAGCCGGTGCGTGGCTCAAGGCGAACGCGTGGCGGTACGGCTTCGTCATGTCCTACCCGGCGAACCGCCTGTCGGTGACCTGCTACGGCTACGAGCCGTGGCACTACCGCTGGGTGGGCCGCGAGATCGCGGCGCGCATGCACGGGTCGGGGCTGGCGCCGCGGCCGTGGCTGTGGCGCCACGGGGCCGAGTACGCATGGCCGGCGCCGACACCCGCGCCGACACCGATCCCCGAGGCGACGCCCACCCCGGCGCCCACGCCGGAGGCGGCGGCAACGCCCGAAGCCACCCCGACCCCCGAGGCGGTGGGGCCGCCTGACGCGACCTCCTCACCGGCGACGAGCCCTGACCCGGAGCCGACCACGACACCCGCGACGACGTCCGATCCCGGGGCCACGACCCCGCCCGAGGCAACAACCGCACCTGACGCCACCCCCGCCCCGGACGTCACGCCGACGCCGTAGGCCCCGCCTGCGCCGGAGGCGCCGCCGACCTGGGCCGAGCACACCTGCCGGGCCGCCGCATCACGGCTGACCCGGGCATCCGTCCGGGTCCGGCCGAGCCCCGCGTGACCCGGTATTCTGCGGCTCGATGACCGAACCGCCGTCCCCGCCGCGCCGCGAGCAGAGCACCATCCCGCGCAACCCGGGTCGCCATGAGCTCGGCATGCGGGCCGTGCTCCTCTTCCCGCCCCGCGAGATCGTCGCGCGCTACTACGTGCCGCTCGTCTACACGGCCTGCCGGACCTGTTACTCGGAGCTGGAACCGGCCGAGATCTTCCGCCGGGCAGTCGAGGGCGAGGTGGACCCGGCCAAGCAGCGAAAGCTGATCTCGGGCGTCATCGAGTCGGGCCACGGCAGCACGATCGAGCACATCGTCTTCACCTTCGGCATCAGCGGCGTCAGCCGGACGCTGTCCCACCAGCTGGTCCGTCACCGGGCCGGGGTCGCCTTCGACCAGCAGAGCCAGCGCTACGTCCAGTTCCGGAGCGCGGCCACGATGACGCCGGCCACGATCGCCGACGCCGAGCCGGCGGTGCGGGCGCGGTTCGAGGCCCAGCTTGCCGGATCGATGGCCGCCTACGACGACCTGCTCGCCGCCGGGATCCCCGGCGAAGACGCCCGCTTCGTGTTTCCCAACGCGACGCGCACCAACCTCGTCATGACCGCCAACCTGCGGGCCCTCATCCACATGTCCGGGCTGCGCCTCTGCACGATGGCCCAGTGGGAGATCCGCCGGCTGTTCCAGCTGGTTCGCCACGAGGTCTTCGCCGTCAGCCCGTTCCTGGGCAGCTTCCTCGCCCCCAAGTGCGTGCCCCTCGGGTACTGCGACGAGATGGGCAACCGCGACGAGCACTGCCCCATCCGGCCGCACAAGGACCGCGTCCTGGCGGCATGGGCGGAGCGGGCCGCCGCGGCCAGGCCGGCGACCCGCCCCACTCCCGCGGCCGGCCGCGAGCCGGGACCGGCGACCACCCCGGGGGCCGGGCACCCGACCGGCCGATGACGATCCAGCTGCAGTTCGACCGGATCCCGCCGGAGGTCGAGATCGGGCCGCACCGGCACGGGCGGGAGACGATCGTGTTCGTCGCCTCCGGGGCGATCGTCTTCGAGCACGGCGATGACCTGGAGCGACGGGTCGAGGTCCGAGCCGGCGACGTCCTCTACGAGGCCCCGTCGGAGTACCACCTGGTCCGCAACGACGGGACGATTGACGCGCTCGTCCTCCTGGCCGCGGTCGAGAAGGATCCTGGCGAACCCGGCGCCCTCCCGCGCCGCTGGGATCAGCCCGGCGAGCCGGTCCGGAGGCGCGAGTCCGCCCGCCTGATCTCGCGTCCCGGGCTGCACCACCGGGTCCTCGTCGAGCCGGGCGACTTCGGCACGGCGGGGGCACCGGCTGGCATCGCCACCTCCGCGCCGAGCACGTCATCGTCGTCCTCGAGGGACGGGGCACGGTGCGGGTGGGGGCGATCGAGGAGACGCTAGAGCCGCTCAAGGGCATCCGGGTCGAGACCGGCCTGCCGCACGCCATCAGCAACACCGGCCGGACATCGCTGCGCTACTTCCTGTGCGCGACCCCGGCAACCGATCCGCTGTCGGACCGGGAAGCGGCCGAGCCGCCGTCCTGACCGCGGCCGGCGGGCCGCCGCCAGGCCCCGCGGGCGCCGCGAGGGCGCCTGCTCCCGGGCGCGACCGGCGCGCCGGGCGCCCCGAAGACGAGAAACCGCCTCGGGGGAGTACCGACACCGGGATGCCGGTCGCGTCCCGCCAAGGCGGTTCCCCGTCACAGAGCCCCGAGGTTGGACCTCGGGGCATCCGGGGACGGGAACGATAACGCCCGGAGGAACCACGGGTCGAGCGTCGCCTTGATGCAATCGCAGCGTCTGCTCAGTGAAGGACGGGCCTTGCGACCCCCCTCCGGCCGCGGAACCCTTGATGCAATCGCCGGGTCCGCTGGCGCCGTTGCCCCTCCGGGCAGGGACAACGCTAGGGCTTCAGCGCGCTCACGGCAACGGCCTTATCCACGAGTTGATGATCGGGCCGGGAGGAGCATCCACGAGTTCTCCTCCGCTGTGGACGGGTTGTGGACAACCGGCCCGAACCTACGCCGCCCCGGCGCTGCGCGCCACCACGATCGACCCCGCGATCCGGTCGTGCACCCCGCGCCGCCGGCCGTCGAGCAGGACTGTAACGAGCAAACCCAAGGTCCAGGCGGCGTCGAAGGCAGCGACAGGCTCCAGCGGCAACGCGGCGCTCGAGCCGAGCAGCCCCGCGCACAGCGGCAGCAGGGCCATGACTGCCCAGCGCCGGAGGGCATCTCCCGTCTCGAGGCGCACGACGGACTCGCCAACCGCCGCGACCGGCCCCTCGACGGGCCTGACCTCGATCCGGGCGAGCCGCTGGAACGGGGTGGCGCCGGCCAGCGCCCACGACCCGGCGAAGTAGGCGGCGTCGATGACCAGGATCACGGCGAGCGTGAAGGCGACCCGAAGCGGCTGGGCCTCGGTCGCGATCAGCCGATCACCCTCCGGCGAGACGACGGCCAGCGGCCCGAAGGCCGCATCGAGCGCCTCGGTGAAGACGATGTAGACGAGCCCGAGCAGGATCGTGTCGGCGGCGTACGCGAGCCCGCGCCGTACCATCGCCGCCGGGTGGCCGCGATCCGCGGGAAGAGGTCGCATCGGCAGCATTGCGCCCGTCCGTCGCTGCCGTCCGCCGCTCGGGCTCAGCCGCCGATCGCGAACATCTCGACCCGCCCCTCGGCGGCGGTCGCCTCGGATCGCCGTTCCGAGTAGCGATCGTCACGGGCCGTCCAGGCGGCCGCCACGAGGTCGCGCAGATCGGCGTCGCTCGCACCGGCCCGCAGCGGCGTCTTCAGGTCGAGGCCGGCCGAGGCGAACAGGCAGAGGTAGAGCCGGCCGTCGGCCGACAGGCGCGCCCGGGTGCAGGCGCCGCAGAAGGGCCGCGTGACCGAGGCGATCACGCCGAGCTCGCCCGAGCCATCCCGGTAGCGGTAGCGGTCCGCGACCTCGCCCGGGTAGTCGGGCGGGATCGGCTCCAGCGGCAGCACGGCGTCCACCCGGGCCAGGATCTCGTCGGCGGGCACCACGTCCTCGGTGCGCCAGCCGTTGGTCGTGCCCACGTCCATGAACTCGACGAAGCGGACGATGTAGCCCTCGTCGCGCGCCCAGCGGGCCAGCGGGATGATCGCATCCTCGTTCATGCCGCGGCGCACGACCGTGTTGATCTTGAGCGGCACCAGGCCGGCCGCCCTGGCCGCGGCGATGCCCTCCAGGATGCGGGCGACCGGCACGTGAACGCCGCTCATCCTGCCGAAGGTCGCGTCGTCGAGGGCGTCGAGGCTCACCGACACCCGCCGGAGGCCCGCCTCGGCCAGCGGACGGGCCAGCCGGACCAGGGTGGAGCCATTGGTCGTCATCGCCAGGTCGCGGGTCCCTTCGACACTGGCGAGCGCGCGGACGAGCGCCGGCAGGCCGTGGCGGACCGTCGGCTCGCCGCCTGTGATCCGCAGCTTCTCCACCCCGAGCTCGGCGAACAGCCGGGCCAGCCGGACGATCTCCTCGAACGACAGGACCTCGGACCGCGGCAGGAACGCGTAGTCGCGCCCGTACACCTCCGCCGGCATGCAGTAGCTGCAGCGGAAGTTGCAGCGATCGGTGACCGAGATCCGCAGGTCACGGATCGGCCGGTCGAGGCGGTCACGTGGGTGCATCGACGTCAATGGTAGCGGGCCGGACGCACGACGCCGGCGGGCCGGGTCCCGGTGCGAACCGGCACCAGACTGGTCCGGCGGTACCACCGGCTCCGGGGCCCGGTACCACTAGTCAACTCCACCGGACCGCCACGGGCTCCTAGCATCCACCCAAGGCGATCGGCCCGGGTCGCCCACGGCGTCATCCCAGGCGGGCACCCAGGAGACCACGCACCATGGCCACGACCGAAACCCGTACCGGCTTCCGGCTCCCCTGGGCCGCGGACCGGACGTCCTCGCGCGAGGCCGACGAGCTCGACGGTCCTCGCGCCGTCGAGAACGAGGCCGACCGCGGGCCCGATCCGGAGGATCGCGCCCCAGACGCTCAGGTCGATCCCGCCGCCCCGGGCGGCGAGCTCGGGGGGTCGACGCCCGACGCGTCGCCCGCGCACGTCGCCGCACCGGAGGCGCACCAGGGAACGACGCCGGCGTCGGCGGGCGCTCCAGCGCGCCGCCCGACCAAGTTCATGGCCGACCTGATGAAGGCGATGCACACGGCCGCCGAGGAGGCCCGCAGCGGATCGCTCGAGCAGTTCCGCCACGATGGCCAGGCCTTCGTCGAGCAGATCCACGCCCGCTCGGCGACGCAGGTGGAGGACCTGCGGCGGCGGACGGACGACGACGTGACCGGGATCAAGGACTGGTCCAAGGCCGAGATCGCCCGGGTCCGCGAGGAGACCGAAGAGCGGATCACCGCCCGGCGTCAGCAGCTCGAAGGGCAGCTCGAGCGCCAGGCGGCCCTCGTCGAGCGCGAGATCGAGAAGGTCCGGGCGAAGGTCGCCGGCTACGAGGCCGAGATGCAGGCCTTCTTCGACAAGATGCTGGCCGAGGAGGATCCGACGTTCTTCGCCGCGCTGGCGGCCCAGATGCCCGAGCCGCCGACCTTCGAGGAGATCGACGAGGAGGCCCTCGACGAGCTGCTGCGCGAGCCCGAGCCCGTCGTCGCGCCCGAGGTCGAGGTCGCGGCCGTGGAAACCGCGGCGACGACGGTCGAGACCGCGGGGACGCCGGTCGAGGCCACCGCCGAGCCGGAGGCCACCGCCGTCGACGAGCCGGTGATCGCGGCCGAATCCGCCGAGCCCGCCACCGCCGAGTCCGCCGAGCCCGGCGAGCTGGAGACGGCGATGGCGGCCATCCAGGCCGCGGCCGAGGCAGCCGCGACGTCCGAGCCGGGGGACGGCACGCAGGTCGTCGCCGAACCGGCTGCCGAGACCGGGACCGATGAGACTCCCACCGAGCCCGACTCCGCCGCCGAGCCCGAGGTCGACCCCCGCATCGCGATGCTCGGCCTGACGCCGGACTTCGCCGCCGCGGAGGCGGAGGCGGCCGCGTCCGCCTCGGCGTACGCCGGCGAAGGCATCGACGAGATGGGCGAGGACACCGTCAGCGCCCGCCTGGCTGGGCTCGTCCAGCCTGCCGCCGGCGCCGCCCCGGATCCCGCGTCGACCGTGACCAGCCAGGTCGTGGTCGTGGGGCTCGTGTCCGTCGCCTCGATCGCCAGCTTCAAGCGCCACCTCGGCCGGCTGGCCGGCGTCGCCCACGTCGGCGTCTCGTCCGGCCCCGACGGCGAGTTCGTCTACACCGTCACCCATGACCCTGCGGCCTCTCTCGCCGAGCTGATCCCGACGATCCCCGGCTTCGGGGCACGCGTGACGGGCAGCGGCGACGGCTTCGTCAACGTCAGCGCGGGCGACCCCGAGGCCTGACACCAGGCAATCACAGGAGGCCGGCCGGATGCCCCGACCCGCGATCGCCATCGCGCTCCCGCGCGACGAGCAGCTGCCGGGCGCGAACGCGCTCGCCGAGGCCGGCTTCGAGCCGCTCATCATCGAGCAGCCGGACCAGCTCGACGAGGCCCTGGCGGCACGCTCCGATGTCGCCCTGGCCATCCTCGACGGCGAGACCGACTTTGACCTCTCGCTCGAGTACTACGCCCTGCTCCACGAGAACGGGAAGAACGTGCCCGCGCTGATGGTCGTGTCGACCCGCTCGCTGGAGCGGTTCATCGGCGCTGCTGCCCATTCGGCCACCGACGACGAGTACTTCACCCGGCCGTACTCGGCCGAATCGCTGCGCTGGCGCGTCGAGGCCATGCTCATCCGGCAGATGGCCGTCGACGACGGCAGCGGGCCGGTCCTCCAGGGCGAGGCGCTGACGGCCGACGACTGGCTGCGGCGGGGAACGTTCACGGCCGTCTTCAATCCCAAGGGCGGCGTGGGCAAGACGACCATCGCCCTCAACCTAGCCGCCTCGCTGGTGGCCATGGGCCGGCGGGTCCTGCTGGTCGATGCGGACACCATCACCGGGCACATCGCCAGCTCGCTCGGGCTCGAGCACGTGCGCACGCTGGTCGACGCCGTGGCCGACGCGGAGGGCGACCCGTTCGCGGCGGCCGAGCCGCTCGACGAGCTGATCGCGGCGCACCCCTCCGGGCTGCGCGTCCTGGTGCTGTCCTCCAGCCCGCTCCGGGCCGACCTGCTCGACCCGGCCAAGGTGGCCGAGGCGCTGGCGCTCGCCCGGCGCTCCCACGACGACGTCGTGGTCGACGTCCACCCGGACTACGGGCCGCTGAACCGGGCGATCTTCGACCGGGCCGACCGCATCCTCGTGCCCGTCACCCCGGACGTGCCCGCCCTCCGCGCCGCCGTGCAGTTCCGCGACGTCGCCACCGACCTGGGCTTCCGCGACAAGCTGGCGATGGTGGTCAACCGGGCCAACAGCGGCGTGTCGGTCGCCGACATGGAGCGGACGGTGGGGATGCCCGCCCTCGCCTCGATCCGCTCGGCCGGGATGCTGATGGTCAAGGCTGCGAACGAGGGCCGGACGGTCATCGACCTCTTCCCCAGGGAGAGGATCAGCGACGACTTCCGGGCCCTGGCCGAGACCGTATCGGGACGCCCCAGGAAGGAGAGCAAGCCGGGGATCCGCGGCCTCTTCGCCTGGCGCGAGCCGGCCCGCGCCACCTGACCGGCGCCCACGACGGGCGCCGCATCGCTCCGGCGGCGCCGGCCCCGTCCCTCAGTCCTTCGCCCGCTCGTCGCCGATCAGCGGCTCACCGTCGCCGGCAGGGCGCAGCTGCGCCCGGGCCGCGGCCACGGTGTGGCGATCGACCTGGCGCACGTCGCGGATGTAGCTCCGGTTGACCAGGATCACGCTGACGTCGGGGTCGCCGACGGGTCGATCGCGGTGGAAGGCCACGGCGTCGATGACGGGCACGAACAGCTCGGTCGACCGGTCCAGGAGCCGCTCGGGTTCGGAACCCGGGTAGAGGTAGACGGTGCCCAGGATGCGGAACGGCGGCGCCTCCAGGGCCACGTCGTAGGCGACCTTGTGGACCTTGAAGGCGGCCTTCTCGGCCTCGGTCAGCTGGGGCAGGGTCTGGTCGTTGGCCAGGACGGCGACGAGGTCATAGGGATCCGCCTTCTGGAGCCCTGGCACGGGGCTGAAGCCGGCCGAGCCGTCGACGGGCGCCCATGAGACGTCGCTGAGGGGGATGTCCTCGCGCCGGTTGAGGGCGTCGGAGAGCCGCCCCTCGATCTCCATGAAGCCGACCAGCCGCCATTCTTCGGTCAGGCCGTCGAACGGCACCGCCGTGCGCACGCGCGAGGTGGGAGCCGGCGCCGTTGCCGGCCGCTCGTCCTTCTTGCCCCGCCGCAGGAAACCCAGTGGCACGATCCGTGTCCTCCGCCCTGCCGTTGTCGTCGCTGATGGTACTCAGCCGTGGCCGGTGAGTGGCGGCGTCACTGGCCGGCGGACCCCCGGATCGCGGCCTCAGCCGGGCGGGGGCGAGGCTGGCGGGGGCGAGGCCGGGGGCGCCGCCCCGCCTGCATGGCGCGCGCGAAGCGAGCGATAGTCCTCGTCGCTGATCTTGCCCTCGGCCCGGAGCTGATCCAGCTGCTGGACCACCTCGGCGTCGGACAGCTCACCGCGGGTGTCCGGGCCGCCCAGCCCGGTGGAGACCTCGTAGGCCGCCGACCGGGCGCCGAAGAGGAGGAAGAACAGGGCTCCCACGAGCGGCAGCACGAGGATGGCGATGGTCCATGCCGCCTTCCAGGCCAGGCTCCGGCTCGCCTTCACGATCTTGGTCAGGCAGTACAGCCACAGGATGATGGTCGGCACGTAGACGATGAGCAGCGCCGCTACGATCTGCCAGGTCTCCATCGCGACTCCTCTCGAGCTGGCCGGGCCGCTGCCGGCGGGGCTGCGGGCGACCACCAGGCGCTGAGCGCTGGCCAGGTCGATCCCGCCCGCGGCGAACGCGGCCAGCACCCGGCGGCGAAGCTCGGCCGCCACCGCCCACTGCTCGCCGGGGGCCACCATCGCCGTGACGACGATCGGGACGCCGGGATCGAGCACGGGGTCGACCCGCGCTACCGCGGGCGCCTCGATGATCCTCGGCGACCAGGCGGGATCGTCGGCCAGCTCGCGCCCAGCCGCGTCGATCACCGCGGTGGCCCGCTCGATATCGGTGCCGAAGGCCACCACGAAGCGCTCGTTCACCCGGGCGAAGGTGCGGGTGAAGTTCGACGCGACCACGATCGCCCCGTTCGGAACCGAATGGACGGTGCCGTCGGCGTCACGGATCACCGTGCGACGCAGGCCGACCTCCTCGACCGTGCCGCGGATGCCGGCGACCATCACCACGTCGCCGACACCGTAGGGGTTCTCGCCCATGATCAGCACGCCGTTCAGGTAGTCGCGGACGAGCTGCTGAGCGCCGAACCCGACCGCGCCGCCGGCGGCCACGCTGAGGGCGACTCCGAGGGCACCGAGCGACGTCCAGAGGCCCGGCGCGAGGATGGAGATCGCCACCGTCGCGGCCAGCGCGAACATGGCCCAGCGCACGAGCCGGAGGGCGAAGGCGGCGATCGTCTCGAGCCGCCGCCGCCGCTCGGCCAGCCGCACGGCTCGATCCTCGGTCGGGACGGCCGCCACGCCCGTCAGTGGCGCCTCGGCGGCCCGGGTTGCGACGCCCCGCACGAGCCGGGCCACCACGTGGTAGCCAACGAAGAGGGCGAGGAGCGCGAGCCCGACCGTGATCAGCTCGCCGGCGAAGTCGCCGGCGGCCGCCAGCGCCTGGTCGATCAGCTCCTGCATGGCTCAGTAGCCTAGCGCAGGCCGTTGCTCACGCGCGGGCCGGGACTCAGGGAGTCGGGGCTCCGAGACGGGCCGAGATCGCAGCGGAGGTCTCGTGAGCCAGGCGGGCCAGCTCGGCCACGCGCGCCGGCAGGATGCGGGACGCCGGGCCCGAGATCGACACGGCGGCGGTCAGCCGGCCACGCGCGTCGCGAACCGGCACGGCGACTGCGTTGCTGCCCGCCTGCCACTCGCCGAAGCAGGTCGCGTACCCCCGCCGGCGAACACGCGCCAGCTCCTCCAGGAGCGGCTCCAGCCCGGTGATGGTCCGGTCGGTCGCCGCCGCCAGGCCCTGCCGGTGCAGCCGGAGGACATCCCGCTCGGGAAGCGCCGAGAGGAAGATCTTGCCCGACGCCACGCAGTGGAGCGGGATCGTCCGGCCGGTCCAGTCGGCAACGGCGGCGAGATTCGGTCCGTCCACCTGGGCCACTGTCAGGGTCGCGTCGTCACGCATGACCGCCAGCGACACGGTCTCTCGCGCAGCCCGGGCCAGCCGCTCCAGCTCGGGCAGGGCGATCCCGCGCAGGTCGAGCGTCTGCTCGGCCCGCTCCGCGAGCCGCAGGACGACGAGGCCGAGCCGGTATCTGCCCGTCTCCTCGTCCTGCTCGACGAGACCGCGCCGCTGGAGCGTGGCGAGCAGCCGTGAGGCAGTGCTCTTGTGCAGCCCGAGCCGTCGCGCCAGCTCGGTCACGCCCGCGTCGGCCTCGCACTCGCCGAGCGCCAGCAGCAGCGCGGCCGCGCGATCGACCGAACGGACCGAATTCCCGTCGAGCTCGCGCTCCTCGGCCTCGCGACGGCTGCGGGCCAGGGCGACGGTCCGGGCGGGGTCGACCACCGCGACCGGCAGCGACGGCAGGCCATGGACCGGGACTGCCCGCGCTGGCTCCACGACCAGCGTCCTTCCCGCCGGGGAGGCGATGGCCGGGCCGTCGATCTGCCGCGAGCGGGAGGCGTCGGTGCCGAGGCTCTGTTCAGCCGTCATGGCGGGGAGCCTCGTGGGCCGAGCCTGGGAGGCATCCGCGCCTCCGGACCTGGCGAACGTCGCGTGGCGACAGGCGCGCCGGATATCCGGCGCTCTCGGTCGTCATGGGGTCCTCCTGGAGTCGCCGCAGGCTGATGCGGCTCCCCCGCTCACTCCGGCCCCAGCTGTTGCGACAGGCGCAACGCCAGGATCGGCGGATCGTGCCACAGGA
>JAGDMV010000253.1 GCA_017860675.1 Chloroflexota bacterium | reverse complement strand
CGCTCGCGCTTGAGCTGGAGGGCGACGTCGAGGACGGTGTCGATCTCCTCCTTGGTCCACTCCTGGAGGCTGATGAGGTCGCCATCGACGTCGGGCAGGAGCTCGTCCATCCGCGGCAGCGAGTGGAGGATGATCGAGCTGCGCTTGGCCTTGTCGCGCAGCAGCTCGCGGGTGACGCAGTACTCGGGCGGCGTCAGCCCGACTTTGTCGCCACGCTCCACGCGCGAGGCGGTGTAGTCGGCCTGGACGACCGGCTCCATGTAGATGATGTCGGCCTCGCCGATGACATCGCGGACGTCGCCCGCCTCCTCGTAGTCGACGTTGAGCGCGTCGATCTCCGCCTTGAACTCGGGCAGGAGGCTCATCTCGGGCGGGCCGACGACGTAGGCCTTGGCGTCGAACTGGGAGAGCGCGTAGAGGATGGAGTGCATCGTCCGCATGCGCATGTCGCCGACGAGGACATAGGTCAGGCCGTCGAGGGTGCCCGTCTCGCCCAGGATCGTGTACAGGTCGGTCAGGACCTGGGTTGGATGCTCGCCCCAGCCGTCGCCGCAGTTGATGACCGGCACCGAGGCCCACTTCGCGGCCTCGGCCGGCGCGCCCTGCTGGAAGTGGCGGATGGCGATGACGTCCGCGTAGTACTCCAGCATGCGGAAGGTGTCCTTGATCGACTCCTGGTAGAAGTCGCCGGCGCGCGTCATCTTGGCATCGGAGAAGCCGAGGACGTGCCCGCCCAGGCGGTGCATCGCCGCCTCGTGCGAGAGCCGCGTCCGGGTCGAGGGCTGGTAGAAGGCCGTCAGCAGCGTCTTGTTCTTCAGCAGGTCGGTGTTGCGCCGGTCGCGGGCGAACTCGCGCAGGTCGTCGGCGACCTGGAAGACCCGGAAGAACTCGTCCCGGCTGAAGTCCTTGAGGGACAGGATGTCCCGGCCCATGAAGCTCTGCATTGCTCTCCTCCACTCGATGCGCGGGCGCTTCCCCGCGCAGTGTCCGCGGGGCGTCTCGTTGCCGTCAGTTTGACGCGGCGGGAGCCTCGCCGTCCGATCGCCGGGCAGCCTCGGCCGGGGCAACCGCACGTGCGGCCGTCCCTCCGGCCCAGCTCGCCCCATCGTCCGGCCGGCGGACGACCCCGGTGAACAGCACGGCCACGTTCTCGTCGGGCCGGACCTCGCCGGCCCGGACGAGGGCCAGCAACCCGGCCAGGCCGGACGAGCCGGTGTGGTCGACGTCGATGCCGGTCGATTCGCGGGCGAGCGCGTTCGCCTCCTCGAGATCAGCCTCGTCGACGACGACCGCGCTGCCGCCGGCCGCGAGCATCCCCCGCACGACCGCCTGCCAGTCGTACGTCTCGTCGTCGAGGATCCCGTGGGCGATGCTGTGGGGCGGCTCCTCCCACGGCCACATGAAGGCCGCCCGATGGCGGGCGGCGAATGCGACCGCGGCCTCGATCGACTCGCCCGCGCCGAGCCGCTCGCGGACGCGCTCGAACGCCCGCGCCAGCGGGAACGCGCCCCGGGTCTGGACGGTGTCGAGGCGGGGCAAGCCGATCGGGAGCCCGAGCACCCGGGCGTCCTCGAAGGCAGCGATGGCCGACGAGGCCAGCGCCCCGCCCCCGACCTGGACGACCAGCCGGTCGAGACGCGCGGGACCGCCCGGCCGGCCGATCGTCGACGCGATCTCCCAGCCGAGCGTCTCGCCGCCCTCGATCGCCAGGCCGTTCAGGTTGCCCTGGCAGGTGAAGGGGATCGCGCCGGCCGCCAGCGCCCGATGGAGCGCGTGGACGGTGGGATCGCCTGGCAGGCCTGGGTCGCGTTCGCAGACGGTGATCCGCGCCCCGAGGTCGCGCAGCCGGGCGACGACCGGCGGCGGGGCGTCGGTCGGGACGAACACGTCCAGCGTCCGGCCTGCGGCCCGGGCGACGACCCCGGCCGCGAGGGCGGCGTTGCCGCACGAGGCGATGGCGAACGGCGGCTGGCCGGCTGCTTCCGTCGCCGCATGTTGGGCGGCGTGCGCCGCCTCGACCTCCAGCTCGAGCAGGGTCCCGAACAGGTGGCGGGCCTTGTGCGAGCCCGACACGTTGCCGGTCTCGTCCTTCACCCAGACGCCACCGCGGGCGGAGAAGCCAAGACGGTCGGAGAGCGCGTCGCTCCGGCCGAAGGGGGTGACCCGGAAGCCGTGCCCGTCGACGCGCGCCACCGCCGCGTCGAGCCGCTCCACCAGGGCCACGTACTCCGCGTCGTTCCAGCCGATCCCGCGGGCGACATGCCAGGCATGGAACAGGCGCCGGTACTGGACGTACGGGTTGGCTGGGGCGGCATCGTCTGTCCCCGCGGCCGCCGGGAACGGCCCGGCTGCCGGACCGAGCCGGCGCACGATCACGTGATCGATGTCGTCACCTGGCCGCGAAGCGGGGCAGGAGAGCGGCAGCGGCGCCCCTGCCGGGGCGGCCCAGCCGCAGCCGGAGCAGGCCAGGCTGCTGGCGGGGAGGCCGGCGCCGGACCGCCCG
>JAGDMV010000101.1 GCA_017860675.1 Chloroflexota bacterium | reverse complement strand
CTTCTCGACGACCTTGCCGATCTCCCTGGCGATCTCGCCGTTGAAGCGGTTGCCTTCGAAGCCGACGACGAGGTACTCGAGCGGGCCGAGCGTCATGCGAACCTCCTGGTCTGCGGGGCAGCGCAGAGTCCCCGCGGTTCTTCGCGGCGCGATTGTATGCGGCGACGGGCATCGCGCGATTGCGCATCCACATCAGGCGCCGGACCGCTGGTGTGCGCATCCCCCAGTCTGCGCATCCCCCAGTCAAGGTGATGTGAACACCGACCCGGTGACGGGCGTGTGCGACCATGTGGGATCAGCGCCGTCGACTGCGTGCAGGAGGAACAGATGAAGCGGTGGCCGCTCGTGGCACTGGCAGGCGCCCAGTTCGTGATGGTCCTCGACCAGTCCGTCATGAACGTGTCGATCAGCCAGCTGGTCGACGACTTCGACACGACGGTCACCACGATCCAGGCCGTCATCACCCTCTACTGCCTGGTGATGGCCATGTTCATGCTCACGGGCGGCAAGATCGGTGACATCATCGGCCGTCGCCGGGCCTTCGCCATCGGCCTGGTCATCTACGCCGTCGGATCGGGCCTCACGGCGGTGTCGCAGTCGGTGGCCACCCTGGCGCTCGGCTGGTCGATCCTGGAGGGACTCGGCGCCGCCCTCGTCCTGCCGGCAATGGCCGCGCTCATCGCCGGCAACTTCGAGGGTCGTGAGCGCAAGGT
This sequence comes from Chloroflexota bacterium, assembly GCA_017860675.1. GTDB lineage: Bacteria > Chloroflexota > Limnocylindria > Limnocylindrales > CSP1-4 > CTSoil-043. The sequence goes on along the minus strand of JAGDMV010000101.1, from coordinate 6,322 downwards.
TGCCTACGCGATCATCGGAGGCGTGGCCGGCGCCGGCATCGCGGTCGGCCCCATCGTCGGCGGCTGGGCCACGACCGAGCTCTCCTGGCGGGTCGTGTTCCTGGGCGAGGTCGTTCTCGTCCTCGGCATCCTGGCCATGACCCGGTTCGTCGCCGACGCTCCGCGCGTCGGGCCCAGGCCCAACCTCGACGTCGTGGGCACGGTCCTGTCGGCCGCCGGCCTGGGGGCGGTCGTGCTCGGGATCCTCCAGTCCAGCACGTGGGGGCTGGTCGAGCCGAAGGACTCCCCGGTGGAGCCGTTCGGCTTCGCCCTGACCCCCTTCGTCATCGCCGCCGGCGGCCTCCTCCTGTGGGCGTTCGTGGAGTGGCAGCGGCGTCGAGAGGCGGCGGGCAGCGACCCGCTGGTGCACCTCGACCTGCTGAAGATCCCGCCGCTGCGGTCGGGCCTGGTGGGGCTTTTCAGCCAGAACCTGATCCTCATGGGCGTCTTCTTCACCGTGCCCCTCTACCTGCAGCTGGTGCTCGGGCTCGACGCCCTCGAGACGGGCATCAAGATGCTGCCCGTCTCGATCGCCATGTTCATCGCGTCCGGGGCAGGTTCACGGCTGTCGACGCGCTACCCGGTGCGGTCGATCGTCCGCGCCGGCCTGGTCCTGTGCGTGATCGCCGTTCTCGGCCTGCTGGCGACCATCAGGCCGGACCTCGCCGACGCAGCCTTCGCCATCGCCATGGCCGTGCTCGGGGTGGGGATGGGGTTGATCGCCTCGCAGCTGGGGAACGTGATCCAGTCGTCGGTCGACGCTTCCGGCCGCGGCGAGGCCGGCGGCCTGCAGTTCACCGGCCAGCAGCTGGGCTCCTCGGTCGGCGTCGCCCTGATCGGGGCGATCGTGCTCACCGGCCTGACCGGCACATTCGCGCGCCAGATCCAGGCCGACGAGCGGATCAGCGCCGAGGTCGCCGCCCAGGTGGGGGTCGCGGTCGAGTCCGGGATCGACTTCGTCGCCTCGGCCGACATCGAGGCGGCAGCCACCGCGGCCGGGCTTGACGAGGCCACCACCCAGGCGCTCGTGGACGACTACGAGACGGCCCAGCTCCAGTCGCTCAAGGCCGGCCTGCTGGCCGCCGCGCTGCTCGCCCTCCTCTCGCTCGCGTTCACGAAGGAGCTGCCCCACGGGCCGCTACGCGGCGAGGAGGAGCCCGCCGTCGAGGCCGTACCGGGCTGATCGCGGGTCGGGATCGCGCTTCACCTCGACCTGGGGCACTATGGTTTGAGCGCCAGCGGGAACCGGGACCGGAACCGGGGATGGGCTCCTCGGAATGAACTGGCCCGCCCGGCCGGCGCAGGCTGGAGGGCATCGCGCATGGCATCGAAGCACGTCGTCCTGGCCATCTTCGCCGACGAGGCCACCGCCGACGGTGCGGTCGCGGCGCTGAGGACGTGGGAGGGGCTCGAACCCGAGGTCAGGCTTGACGCGATCGGCGTCCTCGTCACCGACGAGAACGGGCACGTCAAGCAGCACAAGCTCGGGCGCCATGACACGGGCAAGGGCGCGGGGATCGGGTTCGTCCTTGGCCTGATCGGGTTCGCCACGGCGGGCGTCGGGCTCGTCGGCATGACGGTGGGCGGGGCCCTGGTCGGCCGCCTTGTGCACAAGCACCTCGGCCTGTCGAAGGACGATCTGCGGCTGCTCGGCGGCGAGCTCCGAGACGGCCGGGCGGCCGTCGGCGTGCTCGTCTCGGAAGGCGAGGTGGAGACCGTGGCCGCCAAGCTGTCCGAGCTGGGTGGCACCCCGGCAACGTACAAGGTCGAGGAGGACGAGCTGACGGCCGCCGCGGCAGCCGACGCCGAGGCTGCCTGGGCAGAGCCCGACACCGCCTGGCACCTGCCCCCGGTCGGACGCTGACGCTGGCCGCAGCATCTCCTCCGCTGTCGGGACACGAATCCGCGACCGGGGGGTAGCGGCAGGCGGCGGCCGGGCCGGGCGAGGCCGGCTCTACCTGGCCGTCGCGCGGGCCATCGTCAGCCGGAGATGTCGCGCCGGTTCAGCCCCCAGGCGCCGGCAGCGACCCCGCCGGCGGCGAGCGCCAGGCAGGCGAGCACCCCGGTCGCGTCCCAGCGACCGAGCATCGGCTCGCCGAGATGGCTCGTCAGGGCGAACCCCTGGACCCAGTCGGGGAGCCGCAGCGCCGGCGCCAGGATGTCGAGCAGCGCCGTGCCGACTGCAATGACGAGGATGGCCGGGGCCGCGAGCGAGGGGCTAACCAGGTCCGCCACGGCGACGCCCAGCCCCACGAGGGCCGTGCCATACAGTGCCAGCACGATCACGCCGAGCGCCGGCTGGACCGGGTCGTCTCCTACGGCAGCGATCCCGATGGCGATGCCTCCGCCCAGCACCGCGGCGAGGAGGACCACCGCCAGCATCGATGCCACCGCGCTCCCGACCGCCCAGCGCAGCCGCGACACCGGCGCGGCCAGCTGGAGCTCGAGCCGGCCTTCGGTCTCGTCCCCGGAGCGCCCGGCCACGAAGGTCGCCGCCGCCAGCCCCACCAGCACGTAGCCGATGTCGGTGAAGGCGACCTGGAGGAAGCCCGCTGACGTGGAGATGTCGACGCCGGGGAGGAACGACCGAACGGCCTCGATGATGCCCGGGGTCTCGGACAGGGCGGCGGTGAAGGGTCGGGACGTGGCGGCCATGACGAGGCCGTACAGTGCGATCCCTGCCCCCCAGGCGATGGCGGCCGGTAGACTCTCCGCGAACGATCGTCCGAGCGGGCCGCGGAGGCCGAGGAGGGCGGCGGGCAGCGCCAGCCCGGGGAGCCCGACCGTGACCCCGATGTCCGTGCGCGCAAACCCTTCCACCCCGAGCACGAGCAGCAGCGCGGCGGCGACGGCAGCCAGCACGATCGCGGGCCAGTCGGATTGTCCGGCCAGCGGGACGTGGTCGAAGGTCCAGGCGAACCAGCTCGCGCCGGCCAGGGAGTCGAAGGCCGGCACCACCGTCCGGTAGCCGTTCACGACATCGGCGGCGATCAGGATCCCGCCGGCGATCCCGGCCGCGGCCGCCCGACCGAGAAGAGGGGCGAGGGCGAAGGCGATCGAGCCTGCGACCAGGCCCTTGACCCCGACCGCGGCGGCGAAGGCGAGGGCCGCGTCAGGCGCGATGGCGTCGCCCGGCATGGTGGCCACCAGGACGCCGGTCAGCCAGGTGGCCAGCGCGAGGCAGGCCATCGCCAGCCCGATCGCCACGATGTGAGCGACGATCTTCTCGAGGGCGACGCGACGGCGGGCTCGCGGGGTGGCGATGACCAGGTCAAGGCTGCCGCGGCGCGCCTCGCCGGCCAGGGTGGACGAGAGGGCGAGGATCGACCACAGCCCGACGAGGAGGGCGAGGTTGGTGCCGTAGTGCCACGAGATGAAGCCGCCCAGGGTGTCGACCCGGATGGGGTTGCCATACACGCCCCGGAGGACGGCCGGCATTCCGCTCGACATGGCGGCCAGCTCGAGCCGGGTCGCGGCGGTACCGTAGGCGGTCGCCATCGAGAGCCCTCCGGCCGCGACGACCAGGCCGCAGGTCGCGGCGGTGGCGAGGATCGCGAAGCGCGAGTCGCGCAGGGTCTTGCCGAAGACGCTGCCGAGCCCGTACAGGCGAATGCGGACGCGCGGAGGACGCGCGGCGGCGTACCGGAGGTCGGGCCGCTCAGCGGGCATGGCGGTCCACCTCGGCGGCCGGCATGCTCGCGGCGGTCACGCGGGATGTGCCCGGCCCGGCAGTCGAGACGACGGCGGACATGGTGCCCTCCCGCGCGGCTCCGATCCGCCGGACGAGCCACCTCACAGGCGCCGGGCGTCCTGGCTCGATCTCCGCGGATCGAAGCGCAGTACACGCTCGAGCCGCGGCCAGCGCCAGAGTCGCCCGGACGGTTGCAGGTGACGAGTGTCACAAGGAGTCGCGGACGACCAGGGGACGGAGGGCAGCCATGGACCGAGGGTCGGGCGGTGACTGGATGGGCGACGGGGACGTTGACAGGCAGGGCGGCCTGTCACGGATCGCTTGCCGGGGCGTCTATCCTGTGAGCGACGCTCCGAAGGCGGATGTCGCGCGCGGGGGCGGGTCGCCCTGAACGGCCCGCCGGCGCGGCATGGCCGATGGGCGGGGGTACGTCGCGCGGGTCGGAGACCGAGAGGCGGCGGCGATGACGGAGACAGGCACGTCGCGAGGCGGCGAGCCGGGCGCCCGGAGGAAGCGGATCGTCGTCGTCCCGCGTACGCCAGGCCCGCTGCGTGATCTCGACGCCGCCGGGGGGGCGTCGCACGACGACCTCGACGAACTGATCGACGAGGTCTTCGGCCCCGCCCCGCAGGACCGCCCCGGGATCTTCGACATCGTCCTCGTCGTGGGCGGGATCATCCTCTTCGCCTGGGGGCTGGCCACGAGCGCGGCGACGATCGTTCTCCTGGCCGCGGGTGCTGCGGTGATCCTGGGGCTGGCGCTGCCGCTTCGCAGCATGGTGAGGACCGCCCGGCGGCGGGGCACGGACCGGCGCTGGCGCCGGGCCCTCGGCACAGGCTACCCGCTGGACGTGAGCCACCCCGCGACTGCGGCCCTGGCTCATGCGTACGAGGCGTCCCTGGCGGCCCTCGCGCTGCCGGGGGTGGAGCTCGGCGAGCCGGCGACGGAACCGGCGCACCTCGCTCTCGTGGAGGTGGCCACGTTGCTCGCCGGGGTGCCTCCGGTTGGGGTGGCGCAAGTCGAGTACGTCGACAAGCGGACGCAGGCCATCCGGACGGTCAGCGACGAGATCGAGCGCGCCCACCGCGAATGGCTGGAGGCGAACGGCGCGGCGGGTCCGCGGACGCTCCGCCGCCAGGAGGTGTGGGCAACCGCCCTCACCGAGGCCCGCGAAGAGTTCGAGGCCGGCGACGGCCACTCCTCGCTCGAGGCGCTGGGTCGCCTGCACCGGGAGTTGGCCAGGGGGACCGGTGATGGGCGGTCCTGATGCGGAAGAACCCGATCGGCTGAGCGTCGCGGACGACGACGGAGGACGCGGTCGGGCACGACCGACGCTGCAGTCGGTGCGAGAGGCCGGCGGCAGGCTCAAGCCGGCGCCCGAGGTGTCGGCGGGCGAGCGGATCCTCACCTGGTCCCTGGTGCCCTTCGCCGCGGCCTACATGGTGATCCGCTGGCTGCTCGGCGTGCTGGCACAGGGCCTGCGTCGGGCCGGCAGCGCGCTCGTGCGCGGCGCTCGAGCGCTGGTCGCGCTGGCCGGCGCCGCGGGGCGCGCCCTGGTGCGGGCCATGGGCCGGCTCGGGGTGCACCTCGCGACCGCCTGGCGCGCCCTGGCCAGGGGCGTCGTGCTCATCGGGCAGGGCGTCGTCGAGGCGCTGGGTCGGGTGGGACAGGGGATCGCCTTCGTATGGCACGCGGGCGTGCGGCTGCTGCTGGCGATCGACTATCAGCTCGCCCGGCCGCTGCGATGGGCCTGGGGAGCGGCAGGGCGGCTGGCGGGACTCGCCGCGGCCGCGGCGCGGGCCCTGATCCACCGCCTGGCGGAGCTGCTGCGGATGGCCTGGCACGGCCTGGCGAGCCTCGTGACCGTGCTCGTGACGGCGGCCCGGGCGCTCGCCGGGCAGCTGGCGCGACCGCTCCGCTGGGTGGCCGGAGTCCTGGCCAGGTTTGGCGCACAGGTGGTGGTCGCCGTCCGTGCCGGCGGTCGCGCGCTGACCCGGGCGGCCCGCTGGGCGCGCGGAGTCATGGCGCGCGCCTGGGGTCTGCTCGCAGCCGTCGCCCGAGCTGCCGGGCATGCGCTCGGACGCCTGGTTCGGACCGGCTGGCGCGCCATGGCCACGACGTGGGCCTGGTTGGTCGTTCTCGCCCGGGCGGCTGCGCATCAAGTGGCACGCCCGCTGCGCTGGGTGGCCGGCGTGCTTGGGCGCCTGTGGACACGCGGCATCATCCTGGCCCGGGGCGGCGGGACACGCGATGGTCCACGGCCTGAGGAGCCTCGGGGGGTTGATCAGGCGGTTCGGGGTGCGGCTCATCGTCGTGCTGCGGGCCGTCGGGCGCACGGCCGCGGCCGGCCTGCGCTGGTCGTGGCGTCGCCTCGTGGACCTCGGCAGCAGGGCCGTCGTGGCGGGCCGGGCGGCAGCGCACGCCATGGCACAGGTGCTGCGGGCCGTCGGGCGCGTGCTGAGAGGCATCGGTACGCGAGCTGTGGTCGTCCTCCGCGCTGCCGGCCATGCCGTGGCCGACATGCTGCGCTCGGCATGGCGGGTGCTGGCCGCCCTGGGCGCACGGATGGCAGTTGTCCTGCGCGCTGCCGGG
>JAGDMV010000100.1 GCA_017860675.1 Chloroflexota bacterium | reverse complement strand
CCGAGGAACGCCGCGTACTGGGCCTGGAGGCTGTCCAGGAAGACGTAGGCCCGAAGGTCAATACTGCTCACGCGCGCCCCTCTCTCCCGTCTCTCCCGTCACGATCTTGACGCCGGCGGAGGCCCCGATCCGGGTGGCCCCCGCGGCGATCATCTCCTGTACGTCTTCCGCCGTGCGGATGCCGCCGGCGGCCTTGACTCCCATCTTCGGGCCGACTGCCTCACGCATCAGGGCGACGTCGAAGACGGTCGCGCCGCCCGAGGCATAGCCGGTCGAGGTCTTGACGAAGTCGGCCTTCGCCTGCTGGGCCAGCCGGCAGGCGACCACCTTCTCCTCGTCGGTCAGCAGGGCCGCCTCGATGATGACCTTGTTCAGCGCACCCGACTCGTGGCAGGCGTCGGAGACCCGGGCGATGTCCTCGCGGACCAGGTCGAGCAGGCCGCTCTTGAGCGCCCCGATGTTGATCACCATGTCGATCTCGCCGGCCCCGTCGCGGATCGCCCGCCGCGTCTCCATGGCCTTGATCTCGGGCGTGGTGGCGCCGAAGGGGAAGCCGACGACGGAGGCCACCGCCACGTCCGTGCCCCGGAGCGCGTCGGCCGCACGCCGGATCCAGAACGGGTTGATGCAGACCGCCGCGAAGCGGTACTCGCGGGCCTCGGCGCAGAGGCGGTCGATGTCGGCCGCGGTGGCGTCCGGCTTGAGCAGGGTGTGGTCGATGTGACGGGCGAGGTCACGGGGCACGTCCTCGCCGCGTCCCTGGAAGGCGATCCGGGAGGCGCCGCTATCCACCACCTGGCGGACCTTGTCCGGGCAGTGGGCGGCACAGGAGCCCCGGCAGTCGATGCACGACTCGTCGGGCCCCGCCAGGACGGCGAGCACCTCCCGGGTGATGGCCTCGATGAGGTCGGTGCGTTCGTCTTGCAGTTCGGTCATCCAGCTCTGCCCTCGACCGGTTGGTGTGCGTAGCGGCGCTCGATCGCGGTGATCTTGTCGACCCGGGAGGCGTGGCGGCCCGGCCCCCAGTCCGTCCCCAGCCAGGCGCGCACGATCTCGATGGCCAGGCCCTCGGCCGTGAAGCGCGCACCCAGGGTGAGCACGTTGGCGTGGTTGTGTTCGCGGCTGTTGCGCGCCGAGGACAGATCGTGGCAGAGGGCGGCCCGGACACCCGGCACCTTGTTGGCGACCATGCACGAGCCGATGCCCGCGCCGTCGACGACGATGCCGTAGCGGCAGGTCCCGTCAGCCACGAGCCGGGCGACCGCGTGGGCGATGTCGGGGTAGTCGACGGCCTCCGGCCCGTTCGTGCCGCAGTCATGGACCGCGTAGCCGGCCTCGGCCAGCACCTGGCCGATGCGGTCCTTGAGCTGGAACCCGCCGTGGTCGGCCCCGATGGCGACCGCGACAGTGGCGCCGGCGGGCTCCCCGGCCGGCGCGTTCGAGGCTGCTGCGGCCGCGGCATCTCCCCGGCCGACCGCCGCCAACGCGTGCGACGGGACTGGCGCCCCCGGCACGTCGAGCCGTGCCTCCACGACGCGCCGGACAACCTCGCGGACCTCCTCGGCGGAACGCACCCTGTGCGCGGCGTGCGGGATCTGTCGGTCAGCCATGGGCCAGCACCCACTCGGCGGTCGGCTCGTCGGTCACGATGACATTCAGGCAGCGGGCCCGGAGGGCGGCCAGGGCGATCGGCCCCCTGCCCGAACCGGCCGCGACGGCCACGGCCAGCTGCTTGCGGGCCAGCTCGGCCAGCGGCAGGCCCACCGTCCGGGCGTCAAGCGCGGCGAGGGCGATGCGGCCGTCCTGGTCGAGGAAACGGCCGAGCACGTCGCCGACTGCGCCGGCGCGCCGGAGCGCGGTCAGCTCAGCCTCGCCGAGGAAGCCGGAGGCGATGTGGACGCTGTCGGGGGCCAGCACGCCCAGGCCGAACACGGCGGTGGGGGCCGCCCGGGCCGCAGCCAGCGTCTCGCCGACGGACGGGTCCTCCTCGAGCGCCACCCGCAGCTCGGGCGTGCCCACGATCGCCGGGGCGGCCATGAGCCGGATCGAGGCACCGGTGGTGAGGCCGAACCGCTCGGCAACCTCGTGCGCCCGCGTCGGGTGGGCCGAGCGCGAGGTCGCCCCGTTGAGCTGCACGATCTCGGTCGCCTCGGTCCAGCCCGGTCGAAGATGAGCGGCGACCTCGAGCATGGTCCGGCCCCAGGAGACCCCGATCGTCCCGCCCGGGCGGAGCGAGGCCAGCAGGTCGGCGGCGACCCCGGCCACGCGCTCGCGGGCGAGCAGGTCGGCGTCGTGGCCGGGCAGGGTGGTGGGCACGTCGACGACCAGCGCGGTCCGCAGCCCGAACCGCTCGACGAGGGCGTCCTCGAGCTCCACCAGGCGGGCCGCCGGATGGACGATCTCGATCCGCACGGCCGACTCGCGCAGGGCCCGGTCCAGCAGGCGGCCGATCTTGAAGCGGCTGACGCCCAGCCGCTGGCCGATCTGGTCCTGGGTGAGGTGGAGGCGGTAGTACATCTGGGCGGCCCGCAGCATCAGCCGCACCTCGGCCGATCCGCCCTCGCCACGGCGCAGCGCCGGTGTGCTCGAGGTCATGCTCAGATGTGCAGATGACCGCTCATTTGTGGGGAGCCTACGCGCGGCAGCGATGGATGTCAATAGGACGGAGCACCGGGTCAGCTCGCCTCGATCGCGCCGGGCTCGACCGGGCCCGGCGACGGCAGGCGGCGCAGCCAGGCCATGCCGAGCAGCCCGGTCACCACGGCGATCGCGCCCCCGATCGCCAGCGCCGCGGGCACACCCCAGGCGGAGGCGACGAGGCCGGCGAAGAGGCCCCCGATCGGCGTCGATCCGGCGAACACGGTCGTGTAGATGGCCATGACCCGGCCACGGAGGGCATTGGGGACCGCGATCTGGATCGTGGTGTTCGCCGTCGCCGCCATGCCGATCGCGCCGAGCCCCACCAGGAACATCAGGCCGAGACCGACCGGATACGCCCGGGCGAAGCCGGTGGCCATCTCGGCGAGCCCGGCCAGCAGCGCTCCACCGACGATCGCCCAGGGGCTCGGTCGGGCTGCCCGGGCGAGGAGGAGCGCGGCAAGGACCGAGCCGACGCCCATCGCCGCCATCAGGAAGCCCAGGCCGTCTGCGTCCTGGCCCAGGATGTCGCGCGCGTAGGGCGGGACCAGCACGTTGAAGTTCATGGAGAACGTCGAGACCAGCCCCACCACCAGCGTCGCCATCAGCACGAGCGGCGTCGCCCGGACATAGCGCAGGCCCTCGGCCAGGTTCGTGCCGACCTCCCGGGCCGAGCGCGGCCGCGGCAGGAGCGGCGGCGCCAGGAGCTCCTCGTCGCGCATCAGGAGGAGGCCGACGATCACCGCCAGGAAGCTGGCAGCGTTGAGCAGGAAGGCGAGCGCCAGGCCGAAAGCGGTAATGAACAGGCCGCCGAGGGCCGGACCCACGATTCGCGCCGTGTTGAACATCGCCGAGTTGAGGGCGACGGCATTCGCCACGTCGTCCCGGCCGACCATCTCCGCCGCGAACGCCTGGCGGACCGGCATGTCGACCGCGTTGGCGACGCCCAGCAGCAGGGCGATCGCGAGGATCATCCAGACCTCGACCGCCTCCGTCCAGACGAGGATGCCGAGGATCGCCGCCAGGGCCATCATCACGACCTGGGTGACGATCAGGGTGGGCCGCTTCGGCAGGGTGTCGGCCACGATCCCGGCGAACAGCCCGAGAACCAGGATCGGCAGCCACTGGAATGCGCTCGCCAGGCCGAGCATGAACGGGTCGCCGGTGAGCTTGAGGATGAGCCAGGCCTGGGCGAGCGTCTGCATCCAGGTCCCGATCAGCGAGACGAGCTGGCCGCCGAAGAACAGCCGGTAGTTGCGGTGGCGGAACGCCCGCAGGGTGCGCGAGCCGGCCAGCGAGCGGCCGGTCATCGCCGCTCTTCATCGGCCGGCAAGGCCGACGTGTGCGTGGACGTCGCTGCCAACGCGGCCTCAGGCGAGGGGGCGCGCCGCCGGCGCACGCGGCCGTGCCCCCAGCGCACGCCCGGTGACCTCGACGGCCCGCTCGTGAGAAGCCTGCTCCGCCAGCGCCTCGTCGGCCGTGTCGCGTGCCCGGGCGCGGACCTGCCGAGCCGTCAGCGCGGTGCGCCACGTCTCGAGGGCGACCGGCCACCAGCGGTCGAGCTGCGACTCCGCCCCGTACCATGGAGCGTGCCGCGCAGGTGCATGGACGGCATCGTCGAGGACCAGCTGGCGGCTGCCGTCGAGCAGGGCCGACACGGTCGGCACCAGGCCGTCGCCGGTGATCGGGTCAACGCCCGGCTGGGGCAGGACGCCGTCGTACAGGTTGCGCGTGAACCGCTCCCGGCCGTCCCCGGGAACCTCCCCCGCAGCGATCGCCCGCGACGCCACCGAGAGGTAGCCGGTGGTGGGCGCGAAGCAGGCACCGGGCACGTTCACCTCGGCGAAACGTGCGACCGCCCGGGCGATGCGACCGCCCCATCGTCCCCCGGTGGCGACGTGCGGCGTGCCGAGGGTCACGATCGCGCCGATCCGCGAGCTCCCGTTGAGGCGGCGGCCCTCGAACGGCACCGGCGACGTGAGCAACCGGGCGAGCATCCCCCCGGCCGAATGACCGACGATCAGGACGGGCGCGCCCCGGCTGGCCGGCGATGCGGTCGAGGCGGCCGAAGCCCGCAGCAGGGCCTTGCCGGCCCTGGTCGTGAGCGGTCCCATGCCGCGGACCGAGGCAAGGATCCAGTCGGGCGTCCAGATCGGGGCGACGACCACGTCGGCGGCCCCGCGCGCCCGTAGCGCCGCCTCGAAATCCCGGTAGATCGGGGCCGACGTCATGAACCCGCCCAGCACGAGGACCGTCGGCTGCAGGTCGGCCGGGTCGATCGCGAGCCAGGCGGCAGGTGCGGGACCGGTACTTCGCGCAGGTGTCGGAGCAGGAGCGGCATCAGCGACGGTCATGGACTGGATGGTAGCCCTCCGAGGCGGTTCGGGGCGCCGACGATCAGTCCCCGACGCCGCTCGCTCCTCCTGCGTCCTGGTCAGTCCCGCCAGCGCTCACGGGCTCTCAGACGGACGCCGGTCTTCGGGTCATCCATCTCGGCTGAGGCGAGGACCGCCGGCACCACCTCGCTGACCGGCGGGGCGGCGTGGCCGCTGCCGTCTACGGGGAGGGCGTCGCCTCCACGGCAAGGTCGACGGTGAGCCGCGACTGGGCGCGGACCACCCCGCGGCGGTCGAGGCGTGCGCCGTTCGGCAGCACCAGCCCGAACTCGGCGATCCACGATCCGGCGGAACCAGGTGCGGTCACCGGGACCTCCAGGATCGTCGAAGCGCCCGGGGCCAACGGTGCGGTGAGCGCCACGCTGCCCGCCACCAGGTCGGCGGGGGCACGCTCGCCGCGGCCGTCGAACAGCGGCACGGCCACCTGCATCCCGGCGACCAGGGCAGTGCCCGCAGGCAGCGCCTTGATGCCCCGGTTCGTCACCTCGACCCAGAACAGGCCCGACGACCCGGCGACGAGCGACGTCGGCCCCTCGAGCACCTCGTAGCGGGCCCCCCAGGCTCGGGCGGCAAGCCAGCGACAGACGGCCCGGTAGTAGGCGGCCGCCAGCGCCTGCCGGACCGCCGGGTTCCTGAGGCTCGCCAGGTCACCCGGATTGGTGACGAAGAGGGCCTCGGCCAGGGCCGCAGGCATCAGGGTGCTGCGCACCGGGTACGGCCTGGCATACGGCGAGAGGGCATAGAAGTCGTGCCACCTCACCCCGCGGTCGAACGGCGCCCAGGTCGAGCTGCGGAACCGGCCCAAGGCCGCCAGGGACTCGGCCTGGACGTACCGCGCCAGGAGGCAGGAGAGATCGCCCCACGGTCGGTCGGAGCGGCAGAAGGTGGTGGTGCCGTGCGCCCGGCTGTCCCGGTAGGCGTCGTTGTGCAGCACCAGGTACAGGTCGGCCCCGGCCGCGTTGGCCCGGTCGTTCCGGGCCTGGCTCTCGTCCTGCGAGGTCCACCTCCCGTCGCCGGTCAGGTCGAGGCGACGCGGGTTGACCGCGGTGTCGGTCGAGCGGGTCATCACAACGGCGACCCCGGCGCCGCGCAGCATCGCCGCCAGCCGGCGGGACACGTCGAGGTTGTAGGTCTTCTCGTACGTGCCGTCGTAGGCGACTGCCCCTGGATCCGGCCCACCATGCCCCGGGCCGATCACCACGGTCACGGCGCCGGGGTTCGGCCGGTAGGCGACCAGGGCTGACTTCGTGATCCAGCCGCTGGTGGCAGTCCAGGTGCGGCCCCCCGAGGCCGCCGTGACGCGGAACCGGTAGGCACCGTCGGCCACGGTCCGCCGCTGGCGGTCGCGCCCGTTCCAGCTGAAGGTCCGGATGCCGGTCCCGAGCGCGCGGCTCGACGCGAGGACGGCCACCGTGTGGGCGCCGAAGTCGATGACCCTGACCGTGACGGTCGCCGGCTCCGCCAGCTGGAGGCGCAGCAGGACGGTGTCGCGAACACCGTCGCCGTTGGGCGAGAAGGGCGAGCCGCTGACGCTGAGGGCGGCGATCGGCGAGGAGGCGGTCAGCGCCGCGCCGGCCGTGGCTGCCAGGAGCGCGATCGCGACGACGACCGGGACCAGTCCTCGCCGCCTCCGCCTCATCATGGACGTCAGCGTAGGCCATCCGCGCTCCGTCCGGAAGCGCGGCTCGGTCCGGCACCCCGCGCCTCGAGGCGAAGTCCTTGGTCTGGCTCGAGCGGGGCGCCGGGACGGA
>JAGDMV010000099.1 GCA_017860675.1 Chloroflexota bacterium | reverse complement strand
GTGCTGCGGCGCATCTCGCCCCGCATCCCGGGGCCGCTCATCGCCCTCGTCCTCGGGATCATCGCGGTGTCGCTGCTGGGCCTGACAGCCTACGACGTGAGCGTGGTGGGCGAGGTCGCGACCGGGGTGCCGCTGCCCTCCATCCCCACCGTCCCGCTGACCTCGATTCCCTACCTCGCGCTCGGCGCGGCGGGGATCGTGTTCCTCGCCGTGGGCGAGTCGGTCGGTGCCGGCCGCGCCTACGCGGCCCAGCGCGGGTACCAGATCGATCCTGACCAGGAGATGGTCGCCCTCGGTGCCGCGAATCTCGCGTCCGGCCTGTTCGGCGGCTTCACGGCCGACGCCAGCCTCAGCCAGACGGCCACGGCGGAGACAGCGGGGGCCAAGTCCCAGCTGTCGTCGCTCATCACCTCGGGCCTCGTCCTGGCCACGGCCGTCCTCCTGGCGCCGCTGTTCCAGAACCTGCCCAACGCCGTGCTCGGGGCGATCGTGATCGCAGCGACGCTGGGGCTCATCAACATCGACGAGATGCGCCGCTACTGGCGATGGCGGCGAACCGACTTCGTCATCGCCGTGACGGCGATGGTCGGCGTGCTCCTTACGACGGTGCTCACCGGCATGATCGTTGCCGTGCTGCTGTCGGTGCTGCTCCTGTTGTATCGGGCCAGCCGGCCGTACTTGGCGGTCCTGGGCCGAATGCCCGGACGCGGGGCGACGTTCGGAGACCTGGCGCGTCACCCGGACGCCGAGCCGGTCCCGCGCCTGGTGATGGTCCGCCTCGACGCACCGCTGTACTTCTTCAACGCCAACGTTGCCAAGGCCCAGATCCTCGACGTCGTGGCCGCCCAGGAGCCTCCACCGCACGGTGTGCTCGTCGACCTTGCGGCCACCGCGGACCTCGACGTGACGACGACGGACATGCTGTTCGAGCTGGTCGGCGACCTCCGCTCGCGCTCGATCGAGGTCCTGGTGGCGCAGGTCAGGGGCACAGTCCGGGATCGCCTGCGGAAGACGGGCCTGATGGATGAGCTGGGCGAGGACCGCGTCTACCTGTCGATCGGGTCGGCGGTCAACGACTTCGGGCGCCGCTGGCCGCCCGAACGCGACGTCGTGATCGAGCCTGAGCCGGCTGCAGCGCCCGACGTCATCTCGGCGACCGGGCCGGTCATCCCGGGGGCTGATGGCACGCCCGGGCCCGGGATCGAACGACGCCGGGAGTGAGCGCCCGGAGAGACACGGCCGCCGGCGCGTACGATCCGACCGCCGCACCGATCGGCGCTCTCTGGAGCGCACGTTCCGGATGGCGCCCAACCGGAAGCGAACGCGCGGCGCGAAGGCCAGCGACTCGTGCGGTCCGCATGCGTCCGCGCAGCGTCGTCTCGGGCCGTTCGGCCCTTGGCCGACGACGGGAGGCGAGTCGAACATGCTCGCCGGGGGAGCAGCGCGGTGGCCCGATGTCGGCCGCCCGGGGGCGCGGGGATGACGGTGGAACCTGCCCGCCACGGGCGCGGAAGGAGCAGCGGGGCGGGGCGGGCCAGGACCGCGTCATCGTCTGGGCGGGGTGACCGCCGGGCTCGAATCGCCCTGAGGGCGGTGGTGCTCAGCCCAACGATCGACACGCGGACAGCGGGTGCTGGTCGGCCCTCGGGCCGGGTGATGGCAGAGGAGCGCGGCCGGCTGGAGGGTCAAGATGGCACACCACGGTGAGGTCTACCGCGGAGCCCTCAAGAAGATCATCAACTCCCCCTCCGACGCCGTCGACGAGATGCTCGACGGGTTCGTGGCGGCGCACGGCGACCTCGTTCGCCTGGCGGCGCCCCGCGTAGTGGCGCGCTGTCGCCCGGCCGGATCGAAGGTGGGGTTCGTCGTCGGCGGCGGCTCGGGACACGAGCCGGCCTTCGCCGGCTACGTTGGGCGCGGTCTGGCCGACGCCGCGGCCTGCGGCGACATCTTCACCTCGCCGCCGCCCGGGGTCTGCCTGGACGCCATCCGGGCGGCGAACGCCGGCCGCGGCGTCCTCCTGGGTTACGGCAACTACAGCGGTGACGTCCTCAACTTCGGGCTCGCCGCGCAGATGGCCGCTGCCGAGGGCATCGAGGTGCGCGAGGTCCAGGTGACCGACGACGTGGCATCGGCCCCGGCCGGGAAGACGTCCCGGCGGCGCGGCATCGCGGGCGACATCTTCGTCTTCAAATGCATCGGCGCTGCTGCCGAGCGCGGCGTTCCGCTCGACGAGGTGGAACGCATCGCCCGTAAGGCGAACGCCGCGACCCGGAGCATGGGCGTCGCCCTCTCGCCCTGCGAGGTGCCCGGATCCGACCGGCCCACCTTCGAGCTGCCGGCGGACATGATGGAGATCGGCATGGGCGTCCACGGCGAGCCGGGTGTCCGTCGCGGACCGCTGGAGCCGGCCGACGAGATCGCCGGGCACCTGGTGGCCGCCATCCTCGCCGACCTCGACATGCCCGCCGGGCAGGAGCTGGCGCTGATGGTCAACGGACTGGGGGCGACCCCGTACATGGACCAGTACATCCTCTACCGGGCCGCCCGCCGGGCGCTGGAGGCGGCCGGCCACGCGATCGCGCGGAGCTATGTCGGCGAGTTCATCACCTCGCTCGAGATGACGGGCGCCTCGATCACGGTCATGGAGCTCGACGTGGAGCTTCGCAGCCTGCTCGACGACCCGGCGCTCAGCCCCAGGTTCGTGCAGTAGTCGGCGGCCCGAGCAGGATCAGGGCCGGGGATCGCGCAGGTCCGCGTCTCGAGGTGGACGGTCGGCGACCAGCTCCAGGTCGATGGTCCGGACCCGGCGCGTGCGGCCCGCCTCCGTCCTGACGAGAGCGGCGGGAATACCGCCGCCGATCAGCCGCTCGACCACCGCGACCTCGCCGGCGTACAGCCCGTCGCCGAGGATCGTTGCCCGGGTCCCGACGACGATGTCCTTCCGACCCACCCCGGCCCGGAGGTCGATGGCCACGACGGTCGGGTGGGCGAACGAGGCGGGGCCTCCAGAGGACACGGGACCCCTCTGGTTGCGCGGCGGCGGGTAGAAGACCTTGCGCTTGCGCTTCACCTAGTACTGCCTCCGCCGGGGCCGTGCCTGGTTCTTCGGCGGTTTCGGCTCGTGACCGGGACGCGGCGGGTGGGGTGGCGTGCCCGGCGCCATGTCCGGCTGTGGCGGGAGCGGGCCCCGGGCGCGGGCCGCCTCCACCTGGCGAGCGAACGACGCCGCATCGTCGGGTTCGATCCCGGCTGCCCAGGCCTGCTCGATCTGCCGGGACCGCTCCGTCTCAAGAGCGCGCCTCGTGCGCTCGTGCTTCGATACCTTCACCGGCGGATCCTCCCTGTGCTCGGCCGCGCTTCCGGGCTGCTGCCCGATCGGTCCGGAGCGGGTCTCGCCGCGGCACGGGCGAGGCGCTCACCGGGGAGCGCGACCGGCAGGCGTGGCGCGGCGCCGTGCGCACGGTCGAGGCGGTGGAGCCCGGTCGCGCTCGGCACGACGGGTGCCGGGCCACCGGCGCCCGGCCGGGCGTGAACGCCAGCCGGGAGGTGCACCGCGCGATGGCCGGTTGCGACGTGCACCACCCGATGGCCGGCTGGACGCGCCGGCCGGACCGTCGTGCCGGACCACCGCCGGATCGGCTCGGGACGGACGGAGCGGTCCGGCTCGAAGCCGGGGACGACCTCGGACTCGATCTGCCGGCGCAGGTGCCGCTCCACGTCGCGGAGCAGGCCGGCTTCGTCCACACAGACGAGCGAGACGGCTTCGCCGCCCGTTCCGGCCCGCCCGGTCCGGCCCACCCGGTGGACGTAGTCCTCCGGCACCAGTGGCATCTCGAAGTTGACGACGTGCGGAAGCGCGTCGATGTCTATGCCGCGGGCCGCGATGTCTGTGGCCACGAGGATCGCCGCCCGGCCCTCCTTGAAGTCGTCGAGGGCCCGGATGCGCTGGCCCTGGCTCTTGTTGCCGTGGATCGCGGCGGCCCGGATCCCGTCCCTCGA
The DNA here is from genome assembly GCA_017860675.1 of Chloroflexota bacterium. Taxonomy (GTDB): domain Bacteria; phylum Chloroflexota; class Limnocylindria; order Limnocylindrales; family CSP1-4; genus CTSoil-043. The sequence goes on along the minus strand of JAGDMV010000099.1, from coordinate 2,803 downwards.
CAGGAGCTCCGCGAGCCGGTTGGCCCCGTGCTTGGTCCGGGTGAAGACCAGGGCCTGCCCGATCCGGCCGGAGCGGACGAGGTGGGTGAGCAGCTCGCGCTTGCGCTCGCGGTCGACCGGGATCACGAGCTGCTCGACGAGCTCCGCCGCGGTCCCGGGCGGCGAGACGTCGACGCTGGACGGCCGATCCAGCAGGCTCGCCGCCAGCTCCCGGATCTCCCCCGGGAAGGTGGCCGAGAAGAGGAGGTTCTGGCGGCGCGCGGGCAGCATCGCGATCACGCGGCGAATGTCCCGGATGAAGCCCATGTCGAGCATCCGGTCGGCCTCGTCGAGCACCAGGATCTCCACCCGCGAGAGGTCGATCGTGTGCTGGGCGACGTGGTCCAGCAGGCGGCCGGGGGTGGCGACCACGATCTCGGCGCCGGCGCGCAGGGCGCGGGCCTGCGGCTCGAAGCCGACCCCGCCGTAGATGGCGACCGACTGGATCGGGCGCCGGGCGCCGTACGTCCGGACGGCCTCCTCGACCTGCAGGGCGAGCTCCCGCGTGGGAGCGAGCACGAGGGCACGCACGGAGCGTCGGACCGGGCGCTGCCCGGCCGGGCGCCGGTCGGCATCGGCCGTCGCGTGCAGGCGCTGCAGAAGGGGAAGCACGAACGCCGCCGTCTTGCCCGTGCCCGTCTGGGCGGTTGCGACGAGGTCGCGGCCGGCAAGCACGATCGGGATCGCCTCGCGCTGGACCGGGGTGGGCTGGGTGTAGCCCTCGTCCGCGACGACGCGGACCAGCTCGGGCGTGAGCCCGAGAGTGTCGAACGACATGGAGAATGCTCCTGGGGGCCCTCCCGCCGGCAGGCGGGGCCCGGTCAGGGCGCGGGGTGGTTCGGGGTCGGACGGTTGGGAACCGTGGGCGCGGACCGGAGCACCCATCGAGCACGAAGGGGATGAGTATACCCGGGTCGGGGGATCCGGGGATATGCGGCCCCAGGCGCTCCTACCGTGGGTGGTCGGCGGCGGGCCATGCCGGGTGGGGCACGAGGCGCGTGACGACGGGTGCGTCGGCACCGAACGCCGTCACGGAAACCCGGACAAGGCCCCGCACGCGCACCTCGAGCACGCGCCTTGCCTGGATCCGGTAGGTCAGGTGCCGGCGGTTCAGGCTCGTCGTCAGGGCATCCCGAACTCGTTCGGTCACGGTACCGGCCAGGCCGATGTGGAGCGAGTCGCGTCGGACGTCGATCCGGACCCGATCCACAAGGTCGCGTGGACCGTGGACGGTGATGCGCTCGGCCGCGCCCGGATCGACGATCAGGTCGACCCAGTTGGCCGGGTCGCGCAGCTCGATCCGCTCGAACCGGACGAGGTCGAGCGTCCGGGTGGCTTCTTCTGGGGCACGGGTCGTGGTCACGGACATGCTCTCCTGCCTCGTGCAACTCGCCATTGGCCGCCAGGCTGATGCAGTGGTTGACCAGCCACCCCGTCGACAGGTCCTGGACAGGACTTCAACTCGAGTCGCACTGCCACGCCCCGCCTCATGCAGATCCATACCCTACGGAATGCCAATACCTGACGGTATCCATATGCACCATAGCCGGCCATGCACCGCGTGTCAATACCCGTGAGTATCTGAATACCTTCTGGTACCATCGTCCTCATGACAGCCCAACGACCGACACGGCTCAGCCGCCAGGAGCGGCGCGCCCAGACCCGCGAGCAGCTCCTGGACGCAGCGGCAGCCGTGTTCGCCCGGCTCGGCTACCGCGGTGCCTCACTGGAGGAGGTGGCCGCCGAGGCGGGATTCACGAAGGGCGCTGTCTACTCCAACTTCGCGACCAAGGCCGACCTGTTTCTCGCTCTGGCGGACCGCATCATCAAGGAGCGCCGCGCGGCCTTGACGGATGCCTACCGCGGCATGCCGCTGGATGACGTGCTCGACAGTATCGGGTCCTACCTGAGGACCCAAGCCGCGACGGAGGAGTCGATCGACCTCTTCGGGATCGAGCTGTGGCTGGTCGCCATGCGCGACCCAACGCTGCGGGCGCGCCTGGCGGACGACCTCGCCAGCACGCGCGACGCAATTGCCGACATCCTCGCGGCAAAGCTCGAGGCAGAGAACGTCAAGTCCGGTTTCACGCCTGGAGAACTGGCCACGATCCTCAAGGCACTGGGCGACGGGCTGCTGATGCAGGTCTACCTGGATCCTGGCGCGATCGACCCGGCGCTCGTCGGGCGTGCCTGTCGCATGATCGTCGGGCTGCCGGACCCGGACGAGTGGTCGGCCGGGTCGAGGGGCGCCGGTGTCACGCCCCCAGGAGGCTCGGCCACCAAGGGGAAGCCGGCGTCCTGACGGGAGGCGCTGGCGCTGGGCCTGCGTCGGTCCGCTCAGTCAGGCGGGGCAGGCCCGCTCCGACTCCTGCAGCCCGCCATCTCCCGGCGCGCCACCGCTCCGACTACCTCCGCGCGTCCGCTGTGTGCGCCCCGCCGACAGGTCGCGAGCAGGGACTCCAGCCCGGTGCCCCATCAGCCGGCAATCGCCGCGATCGGCTCGCAGTGATCCGCGGTCTCGTGCTCAGTCATCAGCACCACCAGGCCGACGACAGTGCCCCGCTCGTTCCACGGGTAGAGCAGCGGCGCGTCCCAGCGCTCAGCCGGCATCGCCACGATTGCCGCCTCCAGGCGGTCATGAGTCGCCTCGTACTCGGCCCAGACCCGGCCCACCGGCCATGCCCGGCGCTCGCTCGCGGCGGGACCGTTGTACGCGTCGTACAGTGCATCCGAGTCGATGCAGGCGTACTCGCCGCCGGCGGCG
>JAGDMV010000098.1 GCA_017860675.1 Chloroflexota bacterium | reverse complement strand
GGCCTCGTCGGCGAGGAGTACGGGGAGGAGAGCGGCCGGGCGCGTGTCCGCTGGATCATCGACCCGATCGACGCGACCCACAACTTCATGCGCGGCGTGCCGCTGTTCGGGACGATTCTCGCCGTCCAGGTCGACGGCGAGATCCAGGCGGGGCTGCTGTCGATGCCCGCCATGCGGGCGCGCTGGTGGGCAGCCCGCGGCCAGGGTGCCTGGGTCCGTGATGCCGACGGCGAGCGCCGGCTGGCGGTGTCGCGGGTGAGCGAGATCGCCGACGCCCAGCTCCTCCACTCGGCCGGGGCCCAGGTCGATCGCGGGCTCATGCCGGGCCTCGACGCCACCCTGGCGGCCGCCTGGCGCGACCGCGGGTTCGGCGACCTGTGGGGCTACGCGCTCGTCGCCGAGGGGGCGGCTGAGGCGATGTTCGAGACGCACCTGAGCGACTGGGACGCGGCCGGGCCGCAGGTGATCGTCGAGGAGGCCGGCGGGCGGGCCACGAACCTCGCCGGGGAGCGCCGGCTCGGCGGGTCGTCGTTCGTGACGTCGAACGGGATCCTGCATGACGAGCTGCTGCGGCGGCTGACGGCCCGGCACCGCCGGCCGCGGCCGACCCGGCAATCCGGGGCAGCGTAGCGCCCCTCAGGCCCCGGGCCGCCTCAGCCTCCCCAGCGCTCCATCAGCCCCAGCACGGATGGCGGGAGATCCGTACCCGGTGCGAGATCGGGCGCGGGCTCCGGGGGGCCGGTCCGCAGCGCGAGCGGCAGGACGCCGGCCCAGGCAGGCAGCCCGAGGTCGTCGGGCTCATCCCCGGGCGGCCCCGCCCGGACCTTGGCCGAGGCCTCCTCGATCGGGATGCGGACCACCGCCGTGGCCCGCAGCTCCCGCGGGCTCGGCGGTCGAACCTCCGCCCAGCGACCGGGCAGCAGCCGCTCGGTGAACGCCTCGAGGGCGGCCAGCTTCGATGCCGGATCTGTGACCGGCTCGGCTCGGCCGAGGAGGACGACCGAGCGGAAGTTGACCGAGTGATGGAAGGCGGAACGGCCGAGGACCAGGCCGTCGATGTGGGTCACCGCCAGGCACACGGGCGCCCCGGCGATGAGCAGGCGGAACGCACGCCCTGCCGGGGAGCCGTGCAGCAGCACGTCGTCGCCGACCCGGGCGTGGTTGACCGGCACGACGTAGGGCTGGCCGTCGACCACGAAGCCAAGGTGGGCAACGAGACCAGCGTCCAGGATCCCGTCCACGGTGGCCCGGTCGTATGCCGCATGCGCGGGCGCACGCCGCACCCGGACCCGGTCGCTCGGCGGCTGGCCGGCGGCCGATCGGCGGGAGGTCACGGACGTTCGGGATCGTTGCCGGCCGGGCGCCGGCTCCTCCGCTGGCCCGTGACCGTCATGCCCCGGCCTCGGCCAGCGATTCGTCGAGGATGCGCAGGGCGAGGTCGATCTCCTCGGCCGTGGTGACAAGCGGCGGGATCATCCGGATGACCTGGTCGTATGGGCCCGCCCGGAGCAGGAGCAGGTGGCGGCGCAGGGCGCCCTCGATGACCGCCTTCGACACCGCCGTGTTCGGGACCCGGCCGTCGCCGACGCCCGGCTTGACGAACTCGAGGGCGACCATGAGCCCAAGGCCGCGGACGTCGCCGATCGAGGGGTACTTCGGGGCCAGGGCGCGGAGCCCGGCGAGGAACTGGGCGCCGCGCTCCCGGGCGTTCTCGACCAGCCCCTCGTCGCGGACGACGTCCAATGTGGCGTTGGCCGCGGCGCAGGCGACGACGTTGCCGCCGAAGGTGCCGCCGTGGCTGCCCGGCCGCCAGCGGGCGATGAGCTCCTCGCGGGCGATGAGGCCCGAGAGGGGCAGGCCCGAGGCGATGCCCTTGGCGAAGACGAGGATGTCGGGTTCGACGTCCCAGTGGCGGACGGCGAACAGCTCGCCGGTCCGGCCGACCCCGGTCTGGACCTCGTCCACCGCGAGGAGCATGCCGTGCTCTCTCGTGATCTCGCGCAGCCGCGGCAGGAAGCCGGGCGGCGGGACGATGTAGCCGCCCTCGCCGACCACCGGCTCGACGAGGATCGCGGCCACCCGCTCGGGGTAGGTCATGGTGTGGAGGACGAGGTCGAGCTGCTCCTCCCAGGGGCAGCTGCAGTGCTCGTCAGGGGCGTGCGGCCCGCGCGCGGCCCGGTAGCAGTACGGGTAGGCGGTGGCGTACACGGAACCGGGCAGCGGCTCGAAGTCGGCCCGGTAGACGTTCTTGGCGGTGGTGAGGGCCATCGCCTGGGCGGTGCGGCCGTGGAAGCTGCCGCCGAAGACGATGATCACCGGCCGCCCGGTGGCGACCCGGGCCAGCTTGACGGCCGCCTCTACCGCCTCCGCCCCCGAGTTCGACAGGAAGCCCTGCCAGGGGCCGCCGGGCAGCAGCGTCCGCAGCCGGTCGTAAAGCCTGAGGCCGGGCTCGTGAAAGACGATGTTCTGCTGGCCGTGGAGGAGCTTGGCGGCCTGGGCGGCAACGGCCGCAGCCACCCGCGGGTGGGCGTGCCCCGTGTTCGTCACCCCGATGCCGCTGGTGTAGTCGAGGTAACGCTCGCCGTCGGTGGTGACGAGCCAGGAGCCCTCGCCGCGCTCGACGATGATGTTGGCCACGCGCGACCAGACGGCCGGCACGACCGAGCGGTCGGGGAGGGGAAGGCCCGTCGCAGCGGGCGGCTCGGCGGCGCGGGACTCGATCATGGCGGTGCACCTCTGCGGCGTGTCGCCGGTCGCGTGAACGGCCGGTTCGATGGCGGGCTCGCCGACCGTGAGCATACGCCGGTGACAGGGGGCGGAGCCGGCCCGGCAGCGAAGCTGGCTGCCTCGACCCGGCGATGCCGCGCGGTTCAGAGACGTCCGTGGCGGCGCGCTTCCGCCGCCGGGGGTACGATTCGCCGCCCGTGCCCGGACGAGCCGGCCCGCTCACAGGACCGCCACGTCGTCGGGCGAGGCCCGGAGGCAGAATCCGACTGATGACGACACTGACCGAGGAGGCGATCCTCACCGCGCTCCGCAGCGTGCGCGATCCCGAGCTGGGACGCGACCTGGTGGCCCTCGACATGGTGAAGGGGATGGTCGTCGACGGGAGGCGGGTCGCCTTCACCCTCGAGCTCACCACGCCCGCCTGCCCGCTCCGCGATCAGATCGAGCACGAGGCGCGCGCGGCGCTGCTCGCGATCGGGGCCACGGAGGTCGACATCACCTGGAGCGCCGCGGTCCGCGGCGCGGTCCCGTCGTCGGGGCCGCAGGCGCTTGCGGGGGTCAAGAACGTCATCGCCGTCGCCTCCGGCAAGGGCGGGGTCGGCAAGAGCACGATCGCGGTCAACCTGGCCGTCGCGCTGGCCCAGGCCGGCGCGTCGGTCGGCCTGCTCGACGCCGACATCACCGGTCCGAACGTGCCCCTGATGATCGGGGCGGATGGCGCGCCGTCGGCCAGCCCGGAGGGCAAGATCGTCCCCCTCGAGCGGCACGGGGTGAGGGTCATGTCGATCGCCTTCTTCGTGCCCGACGGTCAGCCGATCGTGTGGCGCGGACCGCTCGTCGGCGGGGCGATCCAGCAGTTTCTGCGCGACGTGGACTGGGGCGAGCTCGACTACCTGGTCGTCGACCTGCCGCCCGGCACCTCCGACGCCCAGATCACCCTGGCCCAGGCCGTGCCGATCTCCGGCGCGGTGCTGGTGACGACCCCCCAGCAGGTCTCGCTGTCCGACGTCGAGAAGGCGCTGGCGATGTTCCGCCGGATGAGCGTCCCGGTCGTCGGCGTGGTCGAGAACATGAGCGCCTTCGCCTGCCCGCACTGCGGCGAGCTCACGGAGATCTTCGGCCGGGGCGGCGGTGAGCGCCTCGCCGAGATGTGGGACCTCGAGTTCCTCGGCGGGATCCCGCTGGACATCACCGTGCGCCAGGGCGGCGACATGGGTGTCCCGTCAGTCGCCCAGGTCGAGCCGGGTCCGGCTGCCGCCGCCCTGACCCAGCTGGCGCGGACGGTGGCGGCCCGGATGAGCGTCCGAGCGGCGCGCGCGCAGCCCGTCGTGACGATCAGCTAGGGCCCGGGCGCCGGCGAACCGACCTCCCCGGGCCTGGCTGTCGCGGCCTGCCCGGCCCAGCTGCCAGGAAGGGCGACCGACGACAGCCCACCCGGCTCCGGGCCCGATGCCGACCACTGGCCGATGCGCCAGGCGAGCTCCGCGATCCGGGCCTGACCGGCGACCGACGGGTGGAAGCCGTCCAGCCGCGAGACGTCGTCGGCCTCGAACGGCGTCTGGAACAGCAGCCCGCCATCGTGCCGGCAATGGAGCCGGCCGGCCAGCCCGTCGCGTGCCTCGACTGCCTCGCAGGCTGTCGCCAGTGCGGCGTTAAAGGCCTCGATCCGGATCCTGGCCGCATCGACCTCGGCCGCGGATGCGTCGACTGCGAGGAGGTTGGGGCAGAACAGCGCGCGAGCGGCCTCGGCCAGGCCGGACGGGGCCGGGATCGAGCGCAGGCGTGCCACGTCCGGTACCGACAGGACGACGACCGTGCTCCCGGCCGGGAGGCCGGGGACCGTCGCGCCGCCCTCCGTCGTGGTGCCGTCGCGGAGGATCGCGAGCGTCTCGGCCAGGTCGTGCCGGAAGGAATCGACCGTGGTCATGCCCGCCGACACCCGTGCGCAGGCGTCGTTGGCGCCCATGAGGATCGTGACCAGGGCCGGACCGGCGGCCGGCATGTCGCGGGCGGCGGCGACGATCCCCGCGGCCATCGCCGGGGCCATGGACATCGATGCGCCGGAGATCGCCTCGTCGGCCACGAGCGGGTCGGCACCGAGCGCGCGGAGCCGCTCGAGCAGGCTGTCAACGCCGTCGTCGGCCGCGGTCCCGACGGCCCACGAGTGCTCCGGGTTGTCGCCGGGGCCGGCCAGGCCGACGTTGGCGGCCCGCGTCATGGAGTCGCCGATCGTCCCCAGGATGGCGGGCAGGGGCGGCCCGGGAGCATTCGGCCCGGGCCGGCCGGGCGATGGGCCGGTCGGGGACGTGGGGCCGGCCGTGGGTGTGCCTGCCGGGGCCGGGGTGGGGCTGGCAGCCGGCGTAGGGCTCGGCATGGACGGTGAGCCGCCCGGCGGTGAGCTGCTTGCCGGTGCGACCGGGCCGGTGGCCGGCGAAGGGGTCGCGGCGGCCAAAGCCCCGGGCCGGGGCGCCGCGCTGGCCGCGGGAGTGCCGGCCTGGCTGCAGCCGCACGCACTGCCCGCCAAGACGGCGAGGGCCAGAGCCCCGGCGGCGACGACACGTGCGCCCGCGCGGCGGGTCCCGGGGGCTGCCCGGGCGACATCCCGCGGTGTCATCCGTCGAGCATAACGCTGGCGGACGGCTGCCGCGCCTGGGGGCGGGGGCGGCGGACGCGCCCGGAGCGGCCAGCCCGGGCAACACGCGTCTCCTGCCGACCGGCGGTGATGTTCGCCACTCGGTGGTTGTGCGGGCCTTGTCGCGCGGTATCATCCGGGCGACGTCGTAGGTGGAGGTGCCAGCCCTGAGCGATACCGCGCTCCCCGGCAGCGCTGCTCCTGATCCGGCCGGGGCTTCTGCGAGCGGGCCTCCGGGTGCGCCCCCGCCCGAATCAGGAACGTCCCGCGCGACGGGGCCAGCCGGCGGTGAAGCCGCCGCAACATCGCGCCCGGGCCCTGCGACCGACCCGGCTGCCGCCAGTGCGGGCGCCGGGCCATCGGGGTCGGGCCTCCGCGACCAGCTGGGCCGGACGATCCAGGCCGTACGCCGCCTGGTCGAGGCCCATTTCGCGCTGGCCCGGGTGGAGCTTGCCGGGATCGGCCGCGAGATCGGGCAGCTGGCCGGCAAGGCTGCGTTCGCCCTCGCACTCGTGGTCATGTTCGTGGGCGTCCTCGTGCCGATCGGCAGCGCCCTGTTCCTCGGTGAGTGGCTGTTCGGCTCGATGGCCTGGGGGATCGTCCACGGCGCGCTCAGCGCCATCGGACTGGCCGTCATCCTCATCGTCTCCGGGCTCAGGGTGTCGGCGATGCGGATCGCCGGAGCGACCGTGGGCGCCTTCTTCCTTGGCCTGCTCGCCTCCCTTGCCCTGGGCCTCGGCTGGTTGCACGAGATGTGGCGGATCATCGGGGATTCGCTCCTGGCCGGCGTCGACCCGTCCAGCGAGCCGCTGATCGCCGCAGTCCTCATCGTCGGCGGCCTGGGCGCGGTCATCGGCCTGGTGGCCGGTGCGCGCCTTGCGTCTTCAGGCGAGCTGATCATGGGCGCGGTCTTCGGCCTGCTGGCCGGCGTCGTCCTCGGGGCGCTTCTCGGCGCGCTCACCGCCATCTCGTATTCGCTGCAGGTCGGGGTTGCCCTCGGGATCGTGGTCGGCCTCGTCTGCTGGATCGCCTTCGGGCTGATGACCCTCCAGGGCTTCGACTGGGAGGCCTTCGGCTACCGCTTCGTCCCTTCCGCCACGATCGATACCACGCAGGAGACCGTCGAGTGGATCCGCAATCGGATGCCCGGCCGGAAGGCCTGAACGTGCCGTCGGCAACGGCGCCCGATCCCGAGCCGGTCCCTGGGACGGAGGCGACCATGGCGGCGCCGCCCGCCGCTCCAGCGTCACCGGCCGCCCCCCCGGCAACGCCCGCTCCACCCGTGCCTGCGACCGCGCCGGCCGCGCCGGCCGCCGCGGCCGAGCTTGCGCCGAGGCTGACATGGGCCCAGCGGGGCGCCGTGTCCGTGGCCGACCCGGCGCAGCTCGAGGCGGCGCTCGCCGAGATCCGGCTGGCCCGAGCCGGGCTGTTCGACGAGACAGACCGCCTCGAGGCGACGCTC
>JAGDMV010000252.1 GCA_017860675.1 Chloroflexota bacterium | reverse complement strand
CTCGCCCGAGCCAGCGGGCGACAATTGGTGCGGTCGCCCGGCCGGGAGCGACCGGGGCGTGCTCCTCCACGGATCGCACGATAGCAGGCCGGTGCATCGCGCTCGGCGCCGGGCAGAGCAGGACATCGCCGGGCCGCGCGTCCGGCGCGATCAGGAAGGTGCGGGCGCGATCAGAGCGGCAGCAGTACTCCCAGGCCCCGCTCCGTCGCCGCCGCGACCACCAGCGGGGCGACGGCCATGTCGTCCAGGGCCAGGCCCAGGTTGCAGGCCATGGTCCGCTCGTCCGCCCGCTCGCGCCCGGGCTTTCGGCCGGTGGCCAGCTCGCCGAGATCGGCGTGGATCGGCGGGATCGCCCGGAAGGCGCCTCCCTCGCGGACACGGAGCAGCTGGGGCGTGTCGTCGGTGGTGAACTTGTCGAGCTCGGCCAGCGCCGCCGGATCCCAGTAGGAGTCGTAGTCCACGGCCGCGGCGAACGCGCCCGGGTCGAGCCAGCCGGCCTTGATCGTCGCGTGCGGCGTGGTGAGGATCGGGCCGGCGGTGACGACGACGTCGCAGCCCGTCACCGCCTGGCGCGGCGACTCGACGGCGGCGGCCGCATAACCATGGCGGGCGGCCATGTCGTCCGCGTACCGGGCCGCCCTGGCGGCATCGACGTCATAGGCCCGCAGCTCGACCAGCCCGGGCAGGACAAGCCTGAGGGCCTCAGCGTGAGTCCGGCCCTGGACGCCGCAGCCGAGCACGCCGAGGACCCGGCTGTCGGGCCGGGCGAGGTAGCGCGCGGACAGCGCCGAGGCGGCCCCGGTGCGCATGGCCGTGATCCAGGTGCAGTCCATGACCGCGGTCGGGATGCCCGTGTCGGGGTCGTTGAGGACGAGGAGGCCGCTGATGTAGGGCAGGCCTCGCCGGCTGTTCTCCGGGAACCCGCTCACCCACTTGAGGCCGGCCGAGCGCAGGGCCGGGATCCAGGCCGGCATCGCGTGGATGAAATTGTCGGGACTGCCGGGATGGACACCCGGCTTGGGCGGCATCTCCGTCCGGCCTTCTCCCTTCTCCCGGAAGGCGATCTCGAGCGCCGAGAGAATCGAGGCCATGGTCACCCGGGCCGCCTCGACGTCGGCCCGCGAGAGGTACAGGATCTGGGAGCCACCGGCCATCGATCTCACCGCCTTCGCCACGCCGTCCGTGCCGTCCGTGCCGTCCACGCTTCTACCGCCCCGGTTCGCCGGTCGGGACGCCGGCGGGCGGACGGCGCACACCGTACACCGGCGAGGGCAGTGCCTGCGGCGGGCCGAGACGGGCCGCCCACGGCGCGCAGCCAGCGCCGCGCGGGCTCGGCACCGACCGGCCATGGGCGTCCGCGGGATGCTAGGCTCCGGTCGGCCCGACCATCGAGCGACGAGGCGGAGGAAGACGGATGGCCAGCGAACCCGGCGCCGGCAACGCCCCGCGCGTCGAACCCCTGGACGCGCGGCTGCAGGCGGCCGGCCTCGAGCCGCTGTCGTCGTCGGCCTGGATCGAGGTCGACCTCGATGTGCTCGAGGCCAACGCACGCCTGGTCCGGGGGCTGCTCCCGCCGGGGGCGCGGCTCGGGATCGTGGTCAAGGCCGACGGCTACGGTCACGGCCTGGTGATGGCGGCCCGCGCAGCAATCGCCGGCGGGGCCGACTGGCTCATCGTCGCAGCGCTCGACGAGGCCCGGGTCCTCCGCCGCGACGGCATCGACCAGCCGCTGCTCCTCACCTACCCGCTGCCGCCGTCCGCGCTCGATGATGCCGCCGAACTCGGCGTCGACGTCTCCGTCGGCGATGCGGCCTCGGCCGAGGCGGCCGTCCGGGCTGGCGCGAGGCGGGCCGAACGGGGCAGACCCGCCCTCCGCGTCCAGCTCGAGATCGACACGGGGATGACGCGCGGCGGGGCGCCGGCGAGCGTGGCCCTCGCTGCCGCAGGCCGGCTCGCGGGCGCGGCCGGCGTCGAGCTCCGTGGCGCCTGGTCCCACCTGGCGAGCGGCGAGGACGCGGCTGCCAGCCACGCCCAGGTGGAGCGCTTCGAGGCGGTGCTGCGCGGTCTCGCCGACCGCGGGGTCTCCGTCTCGCTTCGCCACATGGCCGCCTCCGAGAGCCTCTTCCGGGGAACCTGCCCGGCCTACGACCTGGTCCGGGTGGGCGATGCCTTCTACGGCGGGTACGACACCACGCGCCCGGCAGCCGGCCCGTCGCCCGCGGCGGCAGCAGGCCTCCGACCGGCGCTTTCGATCAAGGCGCGGGCAGTGCGGCTCGTCGAGGCGGCACCAGGCACGCGGGTCGGCTACGGGGGGACGTGGGTCGCCAGCCGGCTTTCGCTCGTCGCGACCCTGCCGCTGGGCTACGCCGACGGCTGGCCTCGCTCGGCATCGCCCGGCAGCTGGGTGCTGGTGCGCGGGCGCCGCGTGCCCGTGATCGGGCGGGTGTCGATGGACGCGATCGGGGTCGACGCGACCGACGCCGGCGCGATCGGCCCCGGCGACGAGTTCGTGCTGATCGGCGAGCAGGACGGCACTCTGATCTCCGCCGCCGAGGTTGCCGCCGCACGGGGCACGATCGCCCGCGAGGTGT
>JAGDMV010000097.1 GCA_017860675.1 Chloroflexota bacterium | reverse complement strand
TCAGGTCGGCGCGACGAGCTCGATCCGGATGCGCTTGTTGATGCGGCCCTTCGACTCGTAGCCGGTGACCCGGATCCGGCCCACCTCGCTGGTGTTGGCGACGTGGGTCCCGCCGTCGGCCTGCAGGTCGAGGCCGACGATCTCGATCGTCCGGATCGTCTCGATGCCGGGCGGCAGCAGGTTCACCTTGGTGCGGATGAGGTCGGGGATGGCGAAGGCCTCCTCGCGCGGGAGGAAGGCGACGCGGACGTCCCTGGCGCGGGCCAGCTCCTCGTTCACAGCCGCCTCGATCGCGCCGACAAGCTCGCCCGACATCCGCTCGAACTCGAAGTCCATGCGCCCCCCGCCGGGCTCCATGTTGCCGCCGGTCACGAGCGCGCCGTAGTCGCGCCAGACCACCCCGCAGAGGGCATGGAGGGCGGTGTGGGTGCGCATCAGCGCGTGCCGCCGGGTCCAGTCGAGGTCGACCGTGAGCAGCGCGTCGCTGTCCGGGCGGGGCGCGGCCAGGCCCGGCGCCAGCTCGTGCCAGGTCTCGTCACCGATCTTCCGGGCGGCCACGACCGGCCAGGTCTCGCCGGCCGCCGAACGCAGCTCGCCGCGGTCGGGTGGCTGGCCGCCGCCACCGGGGTAGAGGACGGTCCGGTCGAGCAGCACGAGGGCTCCCCGGCCTTCCTCGCCGGGCTCGACCGCGCGGATCCGGGCGGCCACGCTGCGGGCATACGCGTCGACGTAGCAGAGGTTCTCGGCCATGGCCTGATGCTAGCAGCCGGGGCTGGGCGGCCAGGCCCCCCGGCGGCGGCTCGGCACGCGGCGCGCCAGGCCGAGTAAGTCGCCGATAAGCGGCCCACGCCACACTCCGGGTCAAGGGGCACGCCCGCCGCCGGTCAGGCGGCCATCGTCGACAGGACGCACCACCAACCGAGGCCGCCGGCCTTCAGCTCGTGCGTGGCGTAGCCCAGAAGTACTAGGCCGGCCCGCGCGGCTGGTACCAAGGTCCGGTTGTCCCGGCCGGAGAGCGGCCGCTACGGTCCGGGCACGCGCCGGACCCGCGACCCTCGAGTGGCGCGTGAGGGCCGCAACCCCTCACGAGCCGGGTGTCTGCGTCGCGCCGACACGCCAGGGAGTCATCGCTCATGAAGGACAAGCTCCGCGCTCGGCTCTTCTGCCTCCTCGTCTCCGCCTCGGCCTTCGCCTTCGTCTTCGTCCCGCTCGCCGGCAAGCGCTGGTAGTCCTGCACTCATAGGCGCACGCCCCGCCACCGGCGGCGGGGTCCCCGCAGCCGGCGTCAGCGCCGGGATCTGCGCTGACCGAGACCCGGACCGCCCGGTCCGGGTCTCTTCGCGTCTCCCACCAGGTCGTCGACGAGCCCCAGGCGGAGGGCGACCGTGGCAGCCTCGACGCGCCCCGACACACCCAGCTTGGCCAGGATCCTGGCCACGTGGACGGCGACCGTCTTCTCGCTGATGTAGAGCCGCTCGCCGATCACCCGGTTGGTGCGGCCGGCGACGATCTCGGCAAGGACTCCACGCTCACGCGGGCTGAGCCCGAACGTCTCGGCCGTCGGACGCTCGCTGGGCGGCGCCGCGGCGAAGGCGCGGGGAGCGGGTTCCTCGCCCGCCGCGGCCGGTCGCTGCTCCGCCAGGAGCGTCTCGGTCTCGGCAGGGAGGTGGAGACGGGCCCTGCCGGCAAGGTCGGCTATGGCTCGCAGGAGCGGGATCGCCCGCAGGCGCGTCGCGATCTCGGCAGCCTCCAGCAGGGGCCCGCGGGCGTCGTCGCGGCCCTCGCGCCGCTCGCCCTCGGCGTCCGCCGCCGCCAGCCGGGTCTCCGCCTCGTGGAACCGTGCCCGGGCGACGTCGTACGGCCGTCGCAGCGCAGTCCACTGCCCGGCGACCGCCGCCCAGGAACGGGGATCGTCCTGGCCGGCGATCCGGCCGAGGTACGCCTGGGCGGTGGCCAGCTCCGCCTCCGCCTCGCGCCGGGCGACGGCATCCGGGTCGGCCGTGCTCGACTCCAGGAGGCGGGTCGCCTCGGCCAGGACGCCGCTCCCCCACGAGCGGGCCTCGGCGATCGCGGCCAGGTCGCGCCGGCCACGGGCCGCGTCCCCCTGGGCCATCGCGACTGCCAAGGCCGTGGAGGCGGCCATCGAGCCGAGGACCCAGTCCTCGGTCTGCCGGATCCGCTCCCAGGCGATGGCGATCGAGCGGTGCGCATCGTCGGTGTCGCCCTGCCACAGGGCGAGGCCCGCAGCCGCGCGGTAGGCAGGCACCGCGAATTGCGAGTCGGCCATCTTCTCCAGCTCGAGCAGCAGCCGGCCGAGGACGTGGATCGCCCCGTCCGCCGCGCCCATCTCGGTGGCCAGGGTCACGTAGGGCACGGCCGCGTTGACGAAGGCGACCCCGGAGGGCGCCCAGCTGAGGGCGCGCTTGCTGAACTCGATCGCCTCCTGCCACTCCCCCAGGGTGAACAGGAAGTCGGCCGCGTTGCCCCGCAGCAGGTTGCCGTGCAGCGCCTCGAGGCCGTCGACCTCCGACTGCGCGATCCCCTCGCGGGCCACGGTCACCGCCTCCTCGCGCCGACCCTCGAGATCCAGGGCAGTCGTCAGGTTGGCCCGCGCCCGGAACGCGTCGTCCGGGCTCCGCTGGCTAGTCGCCAGGTCGAGCGCCTCGCGCAGCAGGCTAATGCCCCGATCGGGCCGGCCCTGCCAGGCCTCGGCGGCGCCGATCGTGCAGATCGCGTGCCCCCGGACACCGGCCATCTCGGCCTCCGTGCCGGCCAGGGCGATCGCCTCGCCGGCCAGGCGCTCCGCGTCCGAGAACGCGCCCTCGAACAGGCGGAGCTGGGCGAGGCGGGCCAGCACCCGGGCGCGGTCCGCCCCGGCTGAGCGTGGCAGCAGGCTGACCGCATGCTCGTAGCCGGCCATCGCGCCCTCGCGGTCGCCGGCGTCGAACCGATGATGTCCGACACGCTCCCACAGCAGCGCCACGGCGTGCCGGTCCCGCGCGTCGTGGGCGACGATCGCGGTGTCGAGGAAGGCGGCCGCCCGGTACGGGTCGCCGGCCGCGCCGGCAGCTTCCGCGGCCCGGACGACGAGAGATTCCAGCTGACCGGCGGAGCGCGCCGCTGCCGGGGTCGCGCTCTCGAGCGCGATCGCCAGCTCGAGGTGGACGAGAGCGTCCCCGCCGGCCCCCACCGCCTCCGCGGCGCTCGCGGCGGCAAGGGCGGCCCCGAGGGCGAGGTCGGGCTCGTGGGCGCGCAGCCAGTGCTGCTCGGCCTCAGCCGGACGCGCGCCCAGGGCCGAGGCCGCGGCCACGTGCATCCGCCGTCGCTCGGCCGGCAGGAGGTCGGCCGCGATGGCCGAGGCGATGAGCTCGTGGCGGACGCGGTGGACCGGACCGCCGTCGACCTCGACCGACGCCTCTGTTAGGGCGAAGCCGGCGGCAATGGCCTCGGCCAGGCCGGCCGCCAGGCGCGTGTCGAGGGCCGCGGCAGCCGTGGTCCGCCCACCCGAGCGCCGTGACGGCCGAGCCGGCCGGGCCGGCGGCGCGTCGGAGACGGCGGCGATGGCCGCCAGGTCTGCGTCGTCCACGGGGCCGTCGGCGATCGCCATGGCGCGCAGCACTCCCCGGCATTCGGGCGAGCGGAGGGCGACGCGGGCGTGGACGAGGCGCTCCAGGGCCATCGTCAGCGAGGTCCCGGACAGCTCGCGCCGGGCTGCCAGCACCTCCTCAGCCAGCAGCGGATTGCCGCCCGAACGCTCTGCCACGAGCAGCAGCAGCGGGGCCGAAGGTCGCTCGCCCTCGTGGGCCTCGACCAGGGTGCTGAGCGCGGCGCGGTCCAGCGGAGGGAGGGGGATCCGGATCGGTGTTCGTGCCGCGCCGGCGATCGCGTCCAGGGTGCCCCGCAGCGGATGCGTCCGGACGAGCGCGTCGGGCTGGTACGTGCCGACGAGCAGCAGCGGCCGGTCGCCGATCGTCCTGGCGAGGAACGCGGCCACGGCCCGGCTGGCGGCGTCGGCCTGGTGCAGGTCCTCGAGCACCAGGATGACCGGCCCGGCCTCGGCCAGCCGCCTGACGAGCCCGCGCAACGCCTCCAGGGTCCGCTCGGTCCGGTGCTCCCGGGGCGGGGGCTGCCGGGTCACGCCGGCCCGGGTGGCCGCCGCCGGTAGGATCGGGCCGAGGACGTCGGCGCCCGGCTCCAGCAGGGCCGCGATCTCGGCTGCCGGTCGATCCCGGAGGGCGCGCTCGAGGGCGATCCGCATCGGCCCGTAGGGGCTGCCGCGCCAGGCCGGCAGCGCGTCGCTGCGCGCGATCAGCGGCCGGGGTTCGGCCGTGGCGAGGCGGGCCAGCCCCTCGTCGAGCAGGCGGGTCGCGCCCATACCGCCGGGGGCCTCGACGAGGACGACGGTCGAACCTCCCGCCGCCGCCTGCGAGAACGCCGAGGCGAGGCCGTCCAGCTCGCGGCGCCGGCCGACGAACACTCCCCCGTCCCTGCCCATGGAGGCATTCTACGGACCCGGCGCCGGTTCCCGGGCGGCGACGGGGCGTATGCTGCCCGGGATGCGGGACCTCCTCGCGCGCTCCAGCCCGGTGCAGGCGTTCCGCGAGCTCCGCCGGGACTTCGGGCGTGTCGTCTTCGTGCTCGCCGCCGGCGACCTGGTGGCGAGCTTCGGCTTCAGCCTGGTCTTCCCGTTCCTGACGATCTACATCGTCGAGTCGTTCGGCGCGTCGGCCTTCGAGGCAGGGCTGGTGCTGACCCTCTACTCGGTCGTCTCGATCGTCTCCGCGTCGGCCGGCGGCTGGCTGGCCGACAGGGTGGGCCGGCGGCCGGTGATGATCGTGTCGATCGGGATCACCGGCCTGATCGTCGGGCTGATGGGCCAGGCCGCCGACCTCGTCCAGATCGCCATCCTCACCCTGGCCCTCGGGATGGTGGATCCGGCGTTCATCCCGGCCGCGCGGGCTGCCATCGCCGACGTGGTCCCCGAGGAACGACGGCCGCGCGCCTACGGGCTCCTGGCCGTCGCGGCGTCGGTCGGCTGGATCGCCGGCCCGGCCATCGGGGCCGGCCTCTCGCGGCTCGGCTACCCGCTCCTGTTCGCGATCGCCGGGTCGATCATCGCCATCTACGCCTTGATCGCCCTGCGCTGGCTGCCGGAGACGCGGCCGGTCCCGGGAGGGCCGCAGGCGGCGACGGAGCCAAGGACCGTGGGGGCTGATCAGGACCCCGTTGGGGCGGCTCCGCCGGCGGCTGCCGGAGCCGCGGACCCGAGCCGGCGCGCCTCCACCGGGGACCCGACTCCGGGGAGCCCGTCCGCACCGGCGACCCCGGCGGCGGTCCGGCCCATGCTCGTGCTGGCCGCCTTCCTCCCGCTGGCAGTCGTGCTCCACGGCGCGTCGTTCGTCTGGGTCACCACCCTGCCGATCGCCGCCTCGACCGAGCTGGGCGTCTCGACCGACACGTGGGGCATCCTCTTCAGCCTGAACGGCCTGATGATCGTCCTGTTCCAGATGCGGGTCGCGGCCGGCTCCGAGCGGCGCTCGAAGCCGCTGATGATGGCCCTGGCCGCGCTCTTCTACGCCGCCGGCTACGCGATCGTTGCGCTGATCACGGTCGGGCCCGGCCTGGCCGTCGCCGGCCTGGCGGCGGTGATCGTCACGGTCACCATCGGCGAGATGCTGCTCTACCCGCTCGAGGCCTCTTTCGTGTCCGACCTTGCCCCCGTGGACGTTCGCGGCCGGTACCAGGGCATCGCCCTGGCCGCGGCGAGCCTCGGCACCGCCCTCGCCCCGCCGGTCACCGGCTGGGTGCTGGACCGTGCCCCGGGGCCTGTCCTCTGGCTGCTCGTCGCGGCCGCGGCCGTGTTCTGCGCGCTGGGTCTGGCCCTGCTTTCGCGCCTGGCCGCACGCCTCCCCCCGGCGGCGAGCCCGGTCGGCCTGCCGATCGGCGGCGTGCCGGGCTCGCCGGAGGTCGCCCCGTGAGCCGGCCGAGGGCATCGCTGGACGGCCGACCGGACGCCCCGCCGGAGGACGGCACGAGACCGTCGCCGAACGCCCTTCCCGCCGCCCTGCCGAACGGCCGCCCCGGCCCCCACCCGGCCAACGACCTCAACGAGCTGAGCGGCGAGGAGTGGCTCTTCTTCACCCGGTCGGTCCTCCTCACCGCCTACCCGTCCGAGCTCGGTCACCCGCTCCGCCGCCGGCACGGGGCGAACAAGCCACCGCGGCTGATGGCCCGCCTGGTCGAGTTCTTCAGCCGGACCGGTGAGCTCGTGCTGGACCCGTTCGCCGGCGTCGGCGGCACGCTGCTCGGGGCGGCGATCGCCCGCGGCCCGCGGCGCGCGCTCGGGTTCGAGCTCGACCCGCGCTGGGTCTCGATCTACGAGCAGGTCGTGGCCGACGCCCTCTCGGAGCGCGGCGGCGACGGCCCGGAGCTGGCCGATCTCGGCCCGGCGGACCCGGGCGGCCGGCGCGGCTTCGACCCGTCCGGCTGCGAGATGCGGACGGGTGACGCGCTGGAGCTGCTCGCCGGCGTGCCGGACGACTCGATCGACTTCGTCGCCACCGACCCGCCCTACACCGTGCAGATACCGCTGACGATGGCCGGCGGGAAGCTCGCCGAGGCGCACGCGAACCGTCGCACGGGCTACGCGATGGTGGGCGACGACCCGCGCGACCTGGCCAACGCCCCGTCGCACGACGCCTACCTGGCGGCGATGGAGAGCGTGTTCATCGAGTTCCGCCGGGTCCCGCCGCCGCCGGGCTCGTGCCCAAGGGCGACCTCGTCTGGTACCAGGCGGGCACGCGACTGCGGCCCTACGGCTACCCGCGGGCCTTCGTGCCCAACATTGCCCACCAGCACGTGGTCGTGCTGCGGCGCGAGGAGGCGACCGGAAGGCGACGGCGCCGCTGACCACCGATCGGGCGGCGGAGGGCCTGGAGGCGCCCTTGCCGGCCGCCAGATCGGGTGCGGTCGAGCGTCAGTTGCGGGCGCGGGCGGCCAGGTAGGCGAGGAGGACGTCCGCGTCGATGTCCGGGTCGGCCGCCGCGGCCGCGTCCCCGTCGCCGACGAG